>JAFXSU010000187.1 GCA_017525435.1 Victivallales bacterium | reverse complement strand
TAATATATTTATCGAACGTTTCATGGCTTCTCTGGTCGTTTGTTTGGTTGAGAGTCGGTTTTTGGTGAAGGCGAAGACCGTGCGGTGACGCTGGTCGATGAGCAGTTCGCTGCCGCCGTATCCGCCGTGTCCGAAGATTGCGCCGCGGTCTTCGGGCGGTCCGTAGAGGAGGAAGCCCAGTCCGAAGAGTTCCCAGTAGCCTGGCGTGGCGGGAATCGCCTGGTCGTGGGGGCGGTGCAAGGTCGTTGCGTCAAGCAATAGTTCTTTGGAAATGAATGGAGTTGCTGTGTTTAACAAGGCTTTTCCCAATTTCAGAAGCGCCTCGGCATTTGCGATGCCGTTGAAGGCGGGAAGGCAGGCCTGGCGCACGGCCGGCTGGACGACCAGGCTTTCGGTGGGGTTCCAGAAGGTCGGCTTGGGCGGCAATGGCGGCAAGAGGTCCGGCGCGCGCTGGATTTCCGCAAGACGTGACTCTTCATTGGACGGCAACCCGAAAAAACAACCCTGTTCCATTTGCAAAGGAGCCAGGACTTCGTCTGTGATGACTTCCCGGAAAGACTTCCCCGTGAGTCGTCTGACGGGTTCGCCAAGTAGCCAGCTGTAGGTAAATGCCTGGTATTTGGTGCGGGTGCCCGAACGCCAAGCGGGTCGCATCGATGCGAGCCGTTCGCACATCAATGTCCAGTTTGCCAACTCCTCTGGGGTATCCGCATGGGGCATGCAAAAGAGTCCCGTGGTATGCTCAAGGACATGGCGCAGAGTGATTTCCTCACGCCCCTGACCGTCAAATTCCGGCCACAGATCCACTAGTCGCGTGTCTAGCGAGAACTGGTTTCGGTCCATGAGGCGCAGGACGGCGGTGGTGGCGATGGCTTTTCCCGTGGAGAAGATGGGAAAGAGCGTGGAGAGGGATACCTTGCTATGACGCTCTGCGTCCTGCCATCCACTGACGATGTGGATTTCGCCAGATGCCTCGCTCCAATAGGAGAGTTGGCAACCCAGTTCGGCACCCGTGGCGACGGCGGTGTCTAGGATGGCTTGGAGTTTGCTCTCCAGGGACATAGTTTATTTTGCCAAATCGTGGGCGACCCACAAAATCAAGGCGCCCATCCACAGGAAGAAAATCAGCCCGAAGACGCAGTACCAGAAGTTCTTTGAGCGCATCAGCGCCCCGAACTGGCTGTCTGCCGATTCCTCCTCCAATTGGTTGAGCACATGGGTTTTCATCATATCAATCATGGCACGACGCTTGTCCATCTCCGCTTCGATTTCCGCCATCTCCTCGGGAGAATAGGTGCGTGGTGCCGTCGCAGCGTCACCTGCATCTGCGGGCTGCTCGGCTACAACAGACTGCTCGGCTGGTTGCGGCGCGGCGGGGTTCTCGGTTTGCTCAGGCACTTGGCTCGCTGGATTTTCTTCCATTTCAAAGTCCTCCAGTGGTTTTAGTTGGACCTGAATCCATGAATTATGGGTGGATGTACTGCCGGCGCCATCGCCGACAGAAAATGCGTTGTGCTGGTACCCCGCCAGCACAAAGTAAAATTCACGGATTCAGGTTGGAATCAAGGCACAGGCGCAGAAAAATCAGAATCTCAGAGTAACGGCGGCAGAGAGAACTTGGCAACGCGTGTCGAAGTTCCCGCGCGGAAGGTTGTGGGACTTGGCGACTTGGGAACCCAACTTTCCTCCCTCGAAATCGACGTATGCGTAGGAGAGGTCGAAACCCCAGCGGGGTGTCTGGTAGCCGACGCCCAGGGCGAAGAGCCGCTTGTTGGAGTCAGGCATCTCCGGTGAGGTCGAACGAGAGTTCGAAGGGGAGAGGTCGTGCATGTAGCCGGCGCGCAAAACCCAGCAGTCGGTGAGCTGATATTCTGCACCGAACCGGAAGGACCAGACATCATGCCAGTTGCGTGGGTTCCGCAATGTCCCCTTCTGGTTGGTTCCAGGGTATTTGTCAAAGGTGACATCCAATGCCTTGTAGCTGGACCACTGGGTCCACACGGCGTCGAACATGAAACGCCATTTTTCAAAGGAGTGATTTTCGACGCCGATGGCGAGGTAGGCGGGCATGTCGATATGCGTCTTCACATCCGTATTGCGGAATTGCAGCAGTCCGCCGAGGTAACTATTCTGGCGGTATTTGGCATCGCCCTTGAAATTCAGCTTGATTTTGCTTTGGTAGTGGACACCGAAGGACCAGTCTTCCCAGGGCTGGTAGAATAGCGAGAGGAATCCGCCAACGCCTTCGGCGTCAGCCCGCATATAGAGTTTGTTCTGGCCTTGGCCGTATTGGCTTAGGTCGATGTATGAGGCGAGCCGCGCCACGCCGATCGCGGCATTCATGCCCACGCCCAACGACAATTCGTCCGAGAGCCGATAAGCCACACTGGGGCTGATGTAGCAGACGCGCAGGCTCGTGAAGGTCGCCAGCGTGTTGAGTGAATAGTCATGTGGCCACTGGGTAATCATCCCGTAGGGTGCGTTTACCGAGAGGTTCAGGCGCCAGTCGTCATGGATTGGCACCACGCCGTAGAAGAATCCGGTCAGTCGGCACTGCTCGTCCAGCCACTCCGTGTGTCGGGTTTCAGGCGAGGTATATCCGGACTCCAGCTTGATTAGCGTTCCGCCGAAGGCCGCAGTCGGCACCTCGATGGTAGTGGTGGCGGACGGGTTGTACCAGGCGCTCGAAGCATGGCCGGAGCGCGCGACTGCGGCTCCGCCTATGCCCAATACATCTGTGGAACTCTCGGAGTAAAGCTGACAACCACCCGCGAACAAGGCGACACTGCCAAAAACAAGGCAAAACAGCGTGAGGCGGCGAAGAAAAATCATGGTCATGAAAAATGCGTTAGGAAATGGAGTGGCACTGAGCCCCGAATGCACTAAGCCATACTATAATAGGATAAACGCACTTTTTACGATGCTTTCCGCAAATGTCTTGGAAAGCACTGGAAATTGTTTCTTCCCACATGTCCCACAAATCTTTCGGGTACCTGATTGCATTTCTACAAATTCTACGGGAACTGCCGCCCCCGTACCCCTGCATCTTGAAAACCAATTTAGTTAGGTGTCATCACGGGAGACATAGCGATTTTCAGTGGAAGCAGTACTTCAATTGGTAAAAAAGACATTGCAATCTTTTCATTTGAAATTGCAAAACGCAAAAACGGTGCGACATTATGGTTGTTCGACGAACGGATTGTCTCGTCCGCTTGTAGCGGTCGGTTGAAAATCATCCCTCATTCCTCATTCCTCATTCCTCATCCCTCATTCCTCATTCATCATTCCTCATTCCTCATTTTGTCCTCCCCTTTCCACATTGTTTTAGTTTCCCCAGAGATTCCCCAGAACACGGGAACCATCGGTCGCCTTTGTGTCTGCACAGGCGCAGTGTTGCATCTTATCGATCCACTAGGTTTTGTAATTGACGATGCGCATCTGCGTCGCGCCGGCTTGGACTATTGGCCGTACCTCGATTGGCATCGCTGGTCCTCCTGGGAAGATTTCCTCGCAGGAGCAAAGCCCGCGAGGATGGCGTTCCTCTCCTCCAAGACGACTCGGAGTTTCTTTGAGCGACAAGCCACTCCGGGGGACTTTCTCGTCTTCGGCAACGAGCAACATGGTTTGCCTGTGGAGTTCTACGAGCGCTACCGCGATTCTCTCTACACGCTCCCGATGCCCGGACCGCACGCGCGGTGCCATAATCTCGCCAACGCGGCCTCCATCGCACTCTACGAAGCCCTCCGCCAGACCGGTGGGCTGTAACCCCGTCCCAAGTGTCTCAAGTGTCCCACCTTTCTTTTGATCGTGATTTCGCTGCTGCGCAGGAAGATGCCACAAAGTTAGGGGCGAAGCGCCCACGCCTTGAGGCTCGTGCCAAAATGATGTCGGCTTTGCGGACGTGGTTTGCACAGAATGACTTCCTGGAACTCGAAAGCCCTGTGCGCATCCCTGCGCCTGCGCTGGAGGATTACATCGACGCCGTAGAGGCCGGGGCAGGGCGATGGCTGCGCACCTCGCCGGAACTCCACCTCAAGCGGATGCTGGCCGCCGGCTACGAACGAATCTACGAAATTGGACCATGTTTCCGGTTTGGGGAGGACGGTGACCATCATCGTGAGGAGTTTACGATGTTGGAGTGGTATCGTAGAGGTGGCTCCTGGCGTGACCTGATGGCGGATGCGCAAGAGATGATCCGCGCTGCAATCGCGGCCATCCATCCAGGACAAAATGCATTGCCGTTTCGAGAAAAGATGATCCACTTTGACGGCGCTTGGCAGGAGTTGTCCGTTTCTGACGCATTTGCGCGCTATGCGGAAATGCCATTGTCAGAAGCAATCCGCCGGGGCGACTTCGAGTTGCAGCTCTGCGAGAAGGTCGAGCCGCATCTGGGCAATGACGCGCCGCTTTTCCTCACGGAATATCCCGTGGAATGCAGCGGACTCTCCGCACCATTGCCAGGGAAACCCGGCTTCGTGGCACGGTGGGAGCTCTACATCGCAGGACTGGAAATCGGCAACGCCTGCAGTGAACTGGTGGATCCGCCTGAACAGGAATGTCGTTTCGAGACGACGGCGGAACTGCGTGCCCGCGATGGACGCCCAGTCTATCCGATGGATCAGCCGTTTATGAACGCCATCTGGAATGGCTTGGCACCCTCTGCTGGCACCGCCATCGGCCTCGACCGCCTGGCGATGGTGCTGACGAATGCCACCGATATCGCCGAAGTTCGGGCGTTCTAACTTGGCTAGGCAGGGCTAGCCGATCTAGCCGCACTAGCCGATCTAGCCGCACTAGCCGCACTAGCCGCACTAGCCTGGAATTTCATTCCTTATTCCTCATTCCTCAT
>JAFXSU010000186.1 GCA_017525435.1 Victivallales bacterium | reverse complement strand
GTTTTCGTTTTTATGGTGGGGGTTGGAGGAAACTATTCCTAATATAACGCAGAATTGTCGCAGAGCCTTCTTGCACGCGGGTATTTCCCATCCGGAAGGTCTGGAAAATGGCTATTTCAGATTGTCGATGGCTTCCAAGAGCCGCTGGCGCCAGGCACGAAGGGCTGCGGGGTTGCGGGAGTACTGATCGAGGGCGGTCACCAGAGCGGCGGGAACCTCCAGGGCGGCCTTGGCTTCCGCGATGGTTTCGGGCGTGGCGGAGGCGGCCTGGGCGGCGAGGCGCTTCTCCAGTTCCAGGACGTAGCAGTAGTCCTCGATGCCGTCGCGGAAGTTTTCGGAGCGGATGGTGCCCAGCAGTCCATCGGGTCCGGCGCAGAAGAGGGAGCCGTCGCCATTGGCGGTCTCGTAGCTGGCGGGATTCCAGTCGGTGTAGGGGCCGCTGGTGATCGGGTTGTGGTTCTCCGGCCAGCGGGTGAGGGCGTAGTAGAGGAAGCCCTCGGGGCGGTACTTGGCGGTCATGGCGCCCATCAGGAGCCGCGCCTCGATGGCGGGGTATTCGACGAACCAGTTGGCGAAGGGATGGTGCGGGGCGATGCAGATATACCACCAGACCTTGTGTCCCTCCGAACGACTCTTGGCGACGATTCCGGGCTCGAAGCGCGGGGTAAGCGGGGTGAAGATGTCGATGGATTTCAGGCAAGACGCGGTGGCGAAGCTGGCGTCGTAGCAGGTGGTCGAGATGGGAATTTTGGGATAGCGCGCCTTGATACCCTGGCAGATCTTCTCGATGATGGGGAAGTAGTTGGGCGTGTATTCATCGTAGCCGTAGATGTGACCGTATTCGTAAAGCCCTTCCTCTTTGAGGATGGGCACCCAGTAGTCCAGGGAGGCCAGGACATCGTCGATGCATTCCTGCACGCGCGGGTCGTCGATTTCCGTGCAGTCCTTCGGCGTGTCGAAGTTGAGGATGCAGAAGCTCTTGAGCACGCCGTTGTCACGCTGTTTCTTCAGAATCTCGATGGGAATGTTGAAGTTCTTGGGATTCTTCGGCACCCGTCGGTAGATTTGGTCGAAGGAGAGCTTGTATTCCGCGAGCTGGTCCGCGATTTTGGAGCGCATCACATCGTAGCGCTCTGGGGACATCTTGGGGTCCCAGACCTGCTTGATGTAGTCGCGGTAGGAGGTCGCCAAGTCGTAGGGGCAGCCATTGGGCAGCGTGAAGTCATGCACGGTCACGGTCAAGGGCAGCTCGGCGACAGCCTCGCCATTCCCCTTGACGGTTACGGTGGCGTGGTACACTCCGGCGGGTGCGTCGGCGGGCGTCTTCACGCGCACCCAGAAGGCGACCGCCTCGTTGGCGGAAACCGGCGCGGTCTGCTGGAAGTCCAGCAGTGGATCTGGATACCATCCTTGGTATTCTGCCGTGTAGGGCGGACGCTTGCAATTCACATGCCCGACCAGCGAAACGCTCACTGCGTCAGCGGGCAATTCGTAGTCGCCTTGACGCAGGGGACTTACCATGACTTCGGCGGTGGCGGGTGCCGTGGCGTCTGAACAACCGAGGGCGACCACCTGGAAGCTTTCGTATTCGTTGCGGGCCATTTCCAGCACGACCTCAGTGGCGAGGCGGACGTCGGTCAGCGGAAGGTCATGGATCATCACCTTGGTCATCGAATCGGCGACAGCGATGCCGAAGGGAGCCGTGGGGAAGGTCTGCGCAGTGGCGGCACAGAGCAACAGCATATCCAACTTCCTGGAGTTCTGGAAGAACCAGTCTTCAAGTCGCATGCTGAAGTTTGCCATTTGGCGAAGGTCCGCCATTTTGTTCTGGTCGCTTTCGGCGGTTCGCCGGGCGTCGGACAACTCCGATTTGAGTTGCTGATACTGCGTCATCAGCTCGGTTTGGATGGCGCTGCCGGAGAGTTGGCTGATGGCCGCGCCCAGGCGGTCCAGCACTGTCTCGGCATCCGACAGCTCCTTGGGACCGGCTGCCGTGAGGGTGAAGGCGTCGAGATAGACCTCATTGTCCGCATCGGGACGTGAGAGATAGAGGTCGAACTGCTGAAGATGGCGCAGGTCGAGTCCGGTGTCGTTGAGATTTACCGAGAAGGTGGTCTCCTGGCCGGGGTTGAGCATGCAGTCCTGTGTGTAGCGCTTTCCCGTGGCGTCCGCAAAGTAGATCTTCAATGGCATCACCTCGCTTCCCGTGAAGTTTGCCGAGAAGGAGAGGCGGGAGAAGGCCGACCAGTCGAAGCCTATCTTGCGGTCGGCCGATGCATAGAACTGGAACGCAGGCCAGGGCGGGGTGCCCGGTGAGAATTTCTGGTATTTTACCAAGATGGACTGGTTGCCGTCCTTCGCCCAGTCGCTGGTCAGTTCGTAGGTCACGCCGTTGCATTCGAATTGCGAGGGGAGAGTGGGGGCCTCGAAATCCGCGATGGTGACCACCGAGGGCAGCACCGTCTCGTCTGGCGGATTGCATTTGACCAGCTTTACATTGTCGTAATAGAGGATGAACTCCTTGACTGGCGTGGTCATGAAGAAATCGAAGGAGTAGATTTGCCCGCCGGTCTTCTCGGCGAACTCCTTTACTGGCAGAAGGAAGTGGTTCCAGGCATTCGGCTGGAGCAGGATGTGCTTGCCGAAATGCTTCTCTCTCGTGGCGTCGCCGTTGATGGCGATGCCCAGGTCCACCTGCTCGGGCAACGGGTTATAGACCGTGAACACAAAGCCGTCCCAGCCTTCCAAGGAAACCTGGGTGAAGATTGGTTCGCGGAAATAGATCGCCGGCCACTTGTTTCCCGTGCCATCGAACTGCGGATAGGTGACCTTCAGTGCGTTTCCGCCGTGCAAACCAGGTGCAGCCACCACCTCGTTGACGATGCCAGGCAGCTTGAATTCCGACGCCTTGCCCTGGATGGTGAAAAGAACCTGTTCTTCCACAGGCGCGGCAAAGGCGAGGAGGCCGAAGGACAACAGGAAAATTGTCAGGAGTTGTCGAGTTTTGTCCATTGGTGTTAGATGTTGGCTACTATAGGGCGGGATGATGATTGAAACTGCAATGATATGACCTGCAGGCGGAAGGAATTGCAATTGGCTGTGCTGGCAGGATTGTTCCGCACTGTGCTTAAAGTTTCCGCATTCCGAAACTGTAGGTCAAAAGCTGTTCTACACAATATATAAGGTAATTGTGTTCTTGGTGGTAGTACTTGCAGAAAAAGTCCATGCACGAAATCCTTGAGGTGGCACTACTCAAAAGGCGACATAGCCGAAAAAACGGCCGTTTTCCATGCCTTTTGCCATCCGTGGATATATATGCCTGAACGATCCTCCAGGCCCGTGGAGGGCCTCCCACGCGCATGCGCGTCCAAATAGCAGAGCAACATGAGCGCGCCGGCGGTGACCGATGGCTTCTCACGCGCGCATGCGCGTCCAAATAGCAGAGCAACATGAGCGCGCCGGCGGTGACCGATGGCTTCTCGCGCGCGCATGAGCGTTTAAATAGGGAGGGATACCCCCACCCCCTACGATGGCAATGTAATGCGGTTTTCAACAGTTGCAAGTCCCTTGTCGGGAAAGGAAACGGAATCTTAGTTTTTCTATGATTTTTGCCCTGTGACTTTGGCTGTGTGTCCCAATAGGGCACCTGATTGAACTTTTTGCTTAAAGCTTAAGGCTTAAGGCGTAAAGTTAGAATGCCTCGACAGGTTCCGCTGTTTGGATAGGGTGAAATCTGGCTTGTGGTTCAAGTAGGTACTTTCATGTAGAGCACAGGACTAGCCTTTGGTCCAATTTGGTACCTCTTTACGGAGAAAATAGCCGTGACTTTTGTTTTATCGGGTAGCTGAGACATGGCATCAAATTATCCGTGTTTTGGGTATAAAATTAGGGAATTATACAGTTGACTTGCCTAAAGCCATTTCCCGCGAAACACACGAAAGACACG
>JAFXSU010000185.1 GCA_017525435.1 Victivallales bacterium | reverse complement strand
CGAGTGGCTGGCGGCGGCGCGGGACGGCGGAGATTTGCGGTGCCCGTGGATCCGATTAGGGTTCGCTGGACCTCAAGTGCGGTGGGGCGGCTGGCCGGATCGGGGTTTAGCATCCGATGAAGCATCTGGGCGACAGCGGCGTCCTTCTCCGGCGAGCCGAAGGTGCCACGCAACTTCGGGACGGGGGCGGTGTAGGCCTCGTATGTCTCCAGATCGGCATTCTCCCGGTAGGGATGCCCGCAGGTTGTCAGAATCTCGTAGAGAATAAGTCCGCAGGTGAAGACGTCGGACTTGGCGGTGGGAACCTGCCCACGCAGATGTTCGGGTGAGAAGTATCCCTGAGTGCCGATGTAAGGCTCCTGACCATGCCAAGGGGCCTGAATGTCTGCGAGGAGCGATACATCCAGGTCGATAATTTTGATCTGGTAGGTGCTGGAGCCATTGATGTTCTGGGTAGGGATGAGCAACAGGTTCTGGGGCTTGAGGTCGGCGTGGATGATCTTGACATTGTCGGCGTGGAGAGTCTTCATCGCGAACATAAAGACGGAAGCAAATTTCATCCGGTCGTCCCAGGTGGTCTCTGAGGATGCGAGGTATTTGCTGAGATCTTTGGCACCATCGATGTATTCCAGCACCTGGTAGTATTCCAGGGATTGCTGGCCGGCCGGGGCACCTTCTGGACCGAGTTCCTCAAAGAACTCCAGGAAGCGGTAGGTGGGGCCCTGGTTGCGACCACGCGAATCCGTCACCGAGATTGCGTCAATCCGCCGTTTGAGTTCCTTCTGGTATTTGACATAGCCTTGGTACCAGTCGCTGAATACCGAGGAAGGCGTGGTGTATTTCTTGAAGAATACCGTCTGACCAGTTGGCGATTTGGCCTTACCCCAAATGGAGTTGCTGCCTTCGTGCCCCTCGGTGAGCATGGTGTAGCCGTGGATGACTTTCCCGGCGGCCCAGCAGGTGTTGATGTCAAGTGAGCTCATGGGATATGGTTTTACAGAGGTAAAAATTGGTTGGGCAAGTTGAATGGTGATGAACTTCCGGTTTTCTGCCGGGGCCGTCGCGTAAGATGCGAGCGACAGGGCAGAGGCTACAGCTGGATGCGCACCTGGGCGGAGGCGGACTGCGAGACGCCCTTGGCCAGACGCTCCAGCAGTTCAGCGAACTTCGCCCGGTCGCTGGTCACGGAGATCAAACCGTCACTGCCCTCGCCGCACTGGGTGAGGATGGCACCCTTGAAGCGGCCTAGGATGACATAGGAGGGGTCGGCGGGCACAAAGAAGTAGGGCTTGATGTGTTCTTGGTTATAAACGTTGAACAGGTCGCGCACGCCGGCACCCTCATAGCCCGGAATGGACATCGTGGGGTGGTATGTGGCGTCCGTGAAAACGATGACAATGCGCGCGGCGGTGCCGTCGGGGCGCCACTTCTTGGAGTTCTCCTCTGAGTCTCCGCCTTGCAGGTCGATTTTTCCGGCGGTGGCGACCACCATCATTGCGTCCAGCAACGACTCCGGGATGCCTTCCTCGCCGGGCCCGCCGCCCATTGGGAAGAGAGCGGCGACTTGCGCCTTGAGGGTAGGCAGGTCGCGGGTGAAGTCGTTGTCCATCAACCATCCATACGAGGTCGGTCCATCGTAGGGGTAGTCGCGGTAGCCGACAACGCGTGCGCGCCAGTCGGTGACTGGTGAGCCGTTGCCTGTGGTGTCGGTCATCATGTCGATGAAGTGGTTGATGTTCTCGCGGAGGGCATTGATGCAAGGCCCCATACTGCCAGTCACATCCACCAAGAACACCAAGTCCACGACGCCACTGTTCTTGTAGGTCTTGTTTGCCTCGTCCGCTG
Organism: Victivallales bacterium; assembly: GCA_017525435.1. Lineage (GTDB taxonomy): Bacteria > Verrucomicrobiota > Lentisphaeria > Oligosphaerales > Oligosphaeraceae > RGIG1601. Next base: position 1,535 of record JAFXSU010000185.1, on the reverse strand, counting down.
GTACGGGGTCAGGCAATGCATCCTGCGCAGGCGCAGGGGGGGCAGGGGCTTCAGTAGTGGCGGGCTCTGCTGGTGTGGCGGCGGCTTCACTGGCAGCGGCGGTGGCGGCGGCCAATTCATCCAAGCTGACAGGGGTGCTTTCTTCGGTCATGGTAAACTCCTTGTTTGTAATTATTTATCTATTTAAATTTAAGTTGGTTGAAATCAATTTTAGTAACTTCCGGGGCATGGCTCGTCATCGGTAGTCCGGTTGAGATTCTTGACCTCGGGCGCGGCAGGGTTTCGGTTGTCGATTTTTGCGATGACACACCAGGTGTCTCGACTCTGCGAGGTAAGGGGGACGGTAATCTTGTCGCCGTTGCTGGTCTCGACTACCACTTTCCCGTCGTAGTCGGCGAAGGAACCGGATTCCGTGTAGTTTTTGGTTGCCAGAAGCATCTGCGAGATTCCGTCGAGGGATTCAATGGTGATGTTCTCCTCCTTGTAGCTACCGACGCGGCCACCATGTTCACCGACCCCTTCGTCCTTGTCCAATGTCACGTTTGGTTCATGGCGATGATTGAAGTAAACATGTTTTTGGTTGTTTCCGCATAGATAGATGGCGTGTAGGTCGAGGTCAACCTGTTGACGCCAGAAGAGCTTGGCGTGGATCCAGCGCAGAGGCTTGCTGACATCGAGGCGTGCGGGTTCTCCTGTGGTCAGGATCTTCTCGCGGCGGGCGTCTCCAGCGCTTACGAAAGTGTTGTTACTCCAAGTGTTCTGGCCGTATGTGGCGGGCTGGTACTCCGGCTCGCGAGTCATTTGGAGGCTGGAGACGGAGATGCTCTTTCCCATTTGCTCCAGAATCTGACCAAAGTCCACCTTGTCCCAGCAGTCCGGCCCTTCGTCGATGGACTTGATAATGGACTTGGGCAGTCTCGTCATCAATGCGGCCGCATTGCTGGCGGGGAGATAGGAGTAGAGCGCGATCTTCCGCGTGGCGATTTTCCGGAGTACCTGCGGGAATTTTGCGAGTGGCTTGTCTTCCGGCACTTGTTCCTCCAGGAAGTTACTCTCCAATTTTTCGTTGGAGAAGAGGGCGATAACGCGCCGTGATTCGTCGACGGGGGCAAACGGGAAGTCCGCCGCGATGTCGAGTGCCAGCGGGGTATTCTCGTCGCCCTGCGGGCGCACAGTCCCGAGGGAGTGGAGGAACGCCTCGGCATCCGAGGTGAAGTACTTTGCGGAGTCTGGAGAGGAGGCGTAGAGTCCCCTCAGTAATTGCGGGTCGCTGCCGCCGATGAAGGTGTGTTCATAGATGGCGTTTCGTCCGTCCACTCCCATGTTATAGGCCAGCAGGCCGAAACGGATGGAAAAGCTAGCCTGGTTCAGCGGAGCCAGGAAGCGCCGGAGGTTTTCACGCAGTTTTTGGAAGCATGGGTTCATGCTTTCCGAGGCGTCAATCGCGAAGAGGATGTCGACTTTGTTGGCTGGCATGGCGGTTGAAGTTTTCTTGGTTGCGGTTGATAAAAGATTTTTAACTATATACTGTGTTT
>JAFXSU010000184.1 GCA_017525435.1 Victivallales bacterium | reverse complement strand
GCCCGTCCAGCCCGTCCAGCCTGTCCCGTCCGTCCCGCCTGTCCTGTCCGTCCCGCCTGTCCTGTCCCGTCCGTCCCGTCCGTCCCACCTGTCCCGTCTCTGGTCCAGAGTCCAGACTTTAACCTTTAACCTTTAACCTTTAACCTCTAACCTTAATGAGTATAGTCACCGTCCGTTCCATGCCCTTCTGGTGCGTGGGCAATCCCCTTTCCGACCCCTTTGGCGGCCCTGTCCTCCCCAAAATCGACTCTCTAGAAGTCGCCAAGCTGATTGCCGAAGGCAAGCAGAAGGGCCTCATCGACGCCACCGCATTCCACGACGACGACCTGGTTCCATGGGATCCCAATCATCTTGAGGACGACCTGGATCCCGCCAGCCCCGTCTATGCCAAACTCCGTGCCATCAAAGCCGTCCTCGATGAGGCAGGAGTGGTCTTCAACTCTGCGGTCTGCAGCCTCCACGGCAACCCGCTCTTCCACAACGGCGGTCTCTGCAACCCCGATCCTGAAATCCGCAAACTGGCGCGTCAGAAGGTATACCGCACCCTCCGAATGGGACAATTCTTTGGAGCCAAATACTACATCTACTGGGTGGCACGCGATGGCTTTGAAGTCCCTGTCGTCACCCAATGGGACAAGGTTTACGACTGGCTGGCCGAAGGGCTCAACGGCGCCCGCGAATACATGCTCGCCAATGGCATGACCAACTACCTCGGCGGTACCGTCGAACCCAAACCCAACGAACCCCGCGGACACATGTTCCTGCCTACTGCCGGACACGCAGTCGGCTTCATCTACGGAAAACTCCACGAGCCGGACTTCTGGGGCGTGAACCCGGAGCTGCTCCAGCACGAGGGCATGGCGCTCCAGAACTCCGTCCTGACCGTCGCCTACCTGGTCTCCCTGAAGAAGTTGCTCTTCCTGCACTTCGGCAGCCAGATCAAGGCGCAGTTCGACGACGACTTCCCGCCACTGGTCGGTCCCGAAGGGCTCAAGGAAACCGTTATGATGTTCTACACCCTCATGAAACTCGGCTGGAAGGGTCCCGTGGAATTCGACTGCCACGCACTGCGCGCCGAAGTCAACCGCGACGACCCGCTCGCCTCACGCCGCCAGTTCATCCGCGACTGCTCCGAGGCACTTGACATCGCGCTGAAACTCGCCGACCGCATCCAGGAGCCCGCCCCAGGCCTCTCTCAGACCGCTGCCGACCTGGCATCCATCCGACAGCTGTGCAATCTTTAATAACTGTTTTATTTTAAAATAGTTATGACAAATCTCTCCATCACCACCGACTACCACGGCGACAGCGGTTGCCCCCAAGACCGTCTCCAGTTTGCCGCCGAAGCGGGTTTCACCCATCTTCACTGGTGCCACCAGTGGTGCACGGATTTCCTCTACGACCCTGCGGAACTGGAGGCCATTGACGGCTGGCTGAAGGATTACCACCTGACGCTTCTGGACATCCATGGCTCCGCAGGGCAGGAAAAGTGTTGGTACTCGGAACGGGAATACGAACGCAAGGCAGGCGTGCGCCTCGTTGCCAACCGTCTGGAGATGCTCCTACGACTGCGTGGCGAGGGTTGTATCATCATGCACACTCCAGAAATCGGCTCCGACACTCCCGAGGCCGAATTGCCAACCATCAAACGCCAATTCGAGCAATGCTGCCGTTCCATCGACGAATTGGCGCCGCTCTTCCAACGACACGGCGTGATGCTCGCCCTGGAGAACCACCCGCACGGCACCTGGGAACTATTGGAGCGTTTCTTCGCACGCTATCCTGCGGATTTCGTCGGTCTGGCCTATGACTCCGGACATGGACACATCAGCAAGGAATACTCGCTGGCACACTTGGAGAAAAATCTCAACCGCCTCTGCGCAGTCCACTTGCACGACAACGACGGCACTGCCGACCAGCACCAGCCACCCTTCTACGGCACAGTGGACTGGCCGCGCCTATCCGTACTCCTCGCCAAGGCGCCATTGCTGGTCAACAAGCCGCTGCAATTCGAGGTAGTCACCCACAACACGCCTTTCCATACCCCAGACGGCAATCCGGAGATGCTCCGCAAGTTCCTCGCGGACTGCCACGAACGCTGTGGGAAAGTCGCAAAACTTGTCAACGAGGCTCATGCATGAAAACCATTGTCCTGACCTTTGATGATGCCGTGCGGTCACAGTTGACCATTGTGGCACCAGTGCTGAAGCGTTTCGGCTTCGGTGCAACATTCTTTGTCTGCCGCTTCTCGGACAAATGGCGCGCACAGCACTCCGAACATCTGATGGGGCTGGAGGAATTGCGCGAACTCCAGCGACAGGGCTTCGAGATTGGCAACCACACCTGGAGCCACCCCAATATGCGCGAACTCTCTGATGCGGAGAACGCTCGCGAGGTGGATTCCCTCTCGGAATGGCTGAAGTCCGGCGGAATCACCGAAGCCCCCGTCTTCGCCTACCCTGGCGGTCCCTATGCCGACAATGCCGCACCGCTTCTGCGTCAGCGCGGTTTTCTGGCTGCCCGCTCCACCGAAAACGACGCCTGGGACATTGCTCATTGCGACCCGATGCATGTCCCTGCCACGCCAGTTCAGGGTGACAACGATGAAACCTTCTTCAAGGCAATCCATTACGCTGACGGGATTCACCCTGCAGTCATCATCTTCCACGGCGTTCCGGACCTCGTTCACCCCTGGGTTCATACCCCGCCGGAATGCTTCACCAAATGGATGACCTTCCTTCACGACCATGACTACCGCGTCATCGGAATGGTCCAGGCCATCCATGAGGTTAATGGTTAAAGATTAGAGATTTCGGTTTTCTTTTCCCAGCCGGATAAATTTGTTCTGCCATGTTTCATAATTCGATTCCCTTTGCTTTCGTATTGCTTCTGAGTTTCATTTGCTCCGCCGAGCCGATTTATCTTCGCTTCCCGCAGGATGCGCAGTCCAGCGGCGTGAAAATCCAACGCCCTGTGCAGAAGATAGACCGTGCCGACGGACTGGTGGCCGAAGTCGAAGGCGATGCCAAAAGCGCATTCTACCAGATGGATCAGGAGTGGCCGTTGGCCTCTCTGCGCCAAATCGAGTTCTTCGCCATGGCAAAGCAACCCGGATTCTTCCGATTCTCCGCACAGCTCCGAAACGAGGACGGCTCGAAGGAAACGCTCTATCTCAGCCCGCAGATGGTAGTCCCCGACGGCGAATTTCGCCCGCTGCTGTTCGATTTATCACAATATACTAATAGTAAAGAAGTTATAACAAACTGGGAGCTGCGGTGGTATGGGGCGCCAGGCATTGTCGGGCTCGCCTCGCTGGAGGTCTGCGAAGAAACGAACCTGATTCCAGGTGCCTCGCACCTGCCCGTCGGCAAGCCGATTGCATTGAATGCCCTCAAGCCACACGCAAAATATCTGCTGAAGTGGCAGGACGGCACTTCGCCCGGATTGGACATCCATTTCTATGACAACAAGTTGCAGGAGTTCCCTGCCACGGCGGTCCATTTTGCAGTCGGCGAGCGTGAATTGCGTTTCACCACGCCTGAGATGCTCATCCAGGCACAACTCACCCTGGAGGCATCAGGCGACGGCCATCCCGTCCTCATGTTGGAGGCCTATCACTTTCCCTTTGCGCCATACGGTCGCTGGCGTGGCCAGTGGATCTGGTCCCGTCCGATGGACACCGGTCCCTACAAGGCATTGGTATGGTTCCAGCGGGATTTCGAGCTGCCCGAGAACATCGAATATGCTGCAATCTCCTGGCTGGCAGACGACAATGCGGAGTGGTTCATCAACGGGACAAGCGTGGGACGCTCGATCATCTGGAACACGCCGGAACAGCGCGAAATCACGGCGTTCCTACACCCAGGGCACAACCGCATCACCGTGCGCGCCTGGAACGGCACGCAGGCCGCCGGCCTGGCAGGAGATGTCTTCGTGAAGGCCAACGGGCAGGAGTTCCACTTCGACACCGACGGGCAGTGGACCTGCACCGAGGCGGCAAGCCATACCCTCGGAAACACCCCCATCGACCAGCCCGTGGTGGTCTATGGTGCACCTGAGACCACTGCGCCCTGGTTCCGCAACATCAACTACCGCTACGCAGGTCCCAAGGGCAGGCTCAAGCTGCTGGAGGGAACGCCCGGAGAAATGCGTGTCCTCGTCGAAAGTGCCCCACCCCATCCAGGCCGCGAACTGCGCTTCACGCTGGAGTCTCCTGACGGAACCTCAAGGGATGTGCGGCTCTGCGTGACGCCCGACATGGGCGAATGGCAGGCCGGCCAGGAGGTCGTCGTCCACTATCCGGTTCCTTATCTGGAAGAAGGTCAGGCAAAGCTGCGCCTTTCGGATGAATATGTGGAAATCGACGGTTCGCCCGCCGTGGCGGAATTCGCCATGCACCACCGCGAACCGCCCGCCTTGCAGCAGGCCCGGCTGGAAATCAACGGCCGCCCCGCGCTGATTCTAGGCGGAGTGCGCCACGACCCCACCTTCTGGCACTGCATCGCCACCGACCGCACGAAACGCTACTACGAACTCCAGATCGCCGCCGACCACGGCCTCAAGAACTTCCGAGTCGAGGCAGACTTCCTCGATTTCTGGAAGGCTGAGGATGAATATGACTTCGCAGTGCTGGACAACAATCTCGCGCAGGTGCTGACCGTCTGCCCTGACGCCATCTTCTGCATCCACACCTACGCACACATGCCAGACTGGTGGCTGGCGGCCAATCCCGACGAGACCAGCGCGCACGGCGACGGCGGACCGCGAAAAATCGACCGCGAAAAGCAGTCCCTCGCCTCGAAAAAATGGCTGACGGACGCCGAAGTCGCCATCCGACGCCTCGTGGAGCACCTCAAGACCAAGCCCTACGCGGACCGCATCTGGGGCATGTCCGTCTCCGAAAACGGCAATGGCGAGTGGTTCTGGATGAACATGGACCTCAACATGCGTCCCTCCTGGGCGGGCTGGGCACCCTGCGACACCCGCAATTTCCGCGATTTCCTGCGAAAACGCTACGAGACGGACGAGGCGCTGGCCGCCGCATGGCACCGCCCAGGCCTGACCTTCGAGACCGCCGAACTGCCCGCGCCCGGCTCCGAAAAGAACGCCTCGCTGGGCGGCGAGATGCTCGACCCGCAACGCGACCAGCAGGTCATCGACTGGTTCGCCTTCCGCAACGACGCGCTCGGCCAGGCCATCTGCCACTTCGCACATGTGGTCAAGGACGCCACGGACGGCAAGTGGCTGGCTGGCTTCTACTACGCCTACAACACCGAACTGGCCAGCAACCCCGGCCTCAACATCCAGATGACCGGTCACAACGGCTTCCTCGAAGTTGCCCGCTGTCCTGACGTCGATTTCGTCCACGGTCCCTCCCGCTACACGCACCGCCGCATTGGCATGGCCGACGGTCTGATGCAGACCTGGGACTCGTTCCTCCTGCGTGGCAAGCAGGTTTATTGCGAGCAGGATGTGCGACTCTCATACGCGCCTGCCGAAGCGGACAACATGAAGATGTACGTGGCCGAGCCGGAGAGCGCCCTGGAGAGCGTCGGCCAGATGAACCGCGTGCTGGGCATGCAGTTGGCTACCGGCACGCTGACTTACTGGTTCGACATCATCCACGGAAGCTTCTTCGAGCCCGCGCTGGGAAGCTTGATGGCCGAGCAGCTCGCCGTCACCTCCGCGCTGCCCCCTGTGCAGGGTTTGACGCCGGTCGAGGCCGCCATCGTCGGCGACCGCGAGAGCCTCTACTACTCCCGCGACAATACCTATACTGGCATTTTCCGTGCCGCCATCGAAGGCACCTATCAGCGCTTCAACGAACTCGCAGTCCCCTACCACAGCATGGTCATCGACGACTTGCTGGAAGAAACCGCTCACGCACCTGCGCACAAGTTCTACGTGATGCTCCCGACCCTCGTCCTCACCGCCGAACAACGCACTGCGCTGATGGAGCGCTTTGAGCGCGAGCACGCCACCGTCGTATGGCTGCACTGCGCAGGTGCCACGTATCCCGCCCAGTCGCCTTCCGCAGAAAGCAACGCGGATTTCCTAGGCATCCGTACCGTCTTGCATGACATGCGGGCATGTCCGGAGATGACCACCACGCCCCAATATGGGAATGTCCGCTGCGTGAATTTCGCCGAAAGCGGTCCGTGGTTCCTGCCCGTGGCGGGATTCAACGAAGTGGTCGCCACCGCCCTAGATGGTGCGCCGATGATGGTCAAGAAGACCATCGGAAATGCCACGCACTACTACTGCGCGCTGATGAATCTTCCGCCCGAAGCCTACGTGACAATTCTGGACAAAATTGGACTCCACCGTTTCTATCTCGGTCTCCACGACCCCGTGTGGACGGGCAACGACGTCGTGTTCCTGCATGCGGGCATCGGCGGTCCCAAACAGCTCAATCTACGCCCGGGCACCCATGCCCGCGCCATCATCGGCCCCTTCCAGGGAACCCTCCGCAACGGCGATACTTTCGAGGCCGTCGCCGGCATGACCTACGGCTTCCTCCTGGAAAACGACAACCATTAACTTGGACAGAGTTAATTTGGTTGGCATCCTGAATTGAATCCGTGAATTTGCATAAAGGATGTAGCGTCGGCGGCTAGACCGGCTAGACCGGCTAGACCGACCTGTGTTTTTTTGGGGTTTGACAACCTTTTTTTAAATACATACATATTATATTAGTATTAGCGGCTTTCCCCTCAATGCCTTGTTTCCGTTTTTTTCAACATCAAATTCAAAGGAGTAAACCAATGGAACAAATTGATGTCAATGCTGTGAAAGACCAAGCGAAAAATTTCGCCAAAGCCTCTGCCGAAGGATTCATTTCTTCCATTATCACCTGCCTGAAGAAGACCTTTTGCTTCAAGGGGCGTGCCACGCGCAATGAGTTCTGGTCCTTCCTGATCGGTATCATTCTCTTCAACATCATCTACTGCATTGCCACAGGACTGCTGTGCTGGATTCTTCGGCCTGCAATCTTTCAGGTGATTTTTCTCATTTTGGACCTTATCATTAATATTGTCCTGGCAATCAGCTTTATTTCCGTCTCCGTAAGGCGTCTTCACGACTTAGGGTTGACCGGCTTCTGGCTGTGGTATCTGGCTCCTACGGGGCTTCCGGTGGTTTTCATGGTAAACTTGCTGGACTTGGACGACTCCTGCAAAAATGTGCTGGATCGCATTTCCAAGGCCTGCACCAACTGGGTATCTTGGCTGCTCCTACCATTTTTCTGGTTCTTCGGAGCACCGATCGCCCAGTTCCTGCTCTTCCTGTATGCCGGTAAAGACGAACCAAACCAGTTCGGTCCTTCCCCATATTCGCAGCAACAGGCGGAGTAGTCCTTTCACTTTAGTCTGAAGCAATGAACGGCCGGATTGTCACTATGGCAAGCCGGCCAATATTTTATTGGTTCGCTGTGTCCGCGGGTTCCGCTATGCGGCTTTTTGTGCCTGTTTGCGACTTTCCAGTCAAGAATCTGCATGAGACCTAAGCAACGGGAATGCAGAATGGCAATCTCCATAGAATGGTGGAAGGTCAATTAGGAATCTTCTTGGGGAACCAAGCCTACAAAAAAACCCCGGATGTCTAACAGCCGGGGCCTTCCTAGTCTACCGCTAAGGATTTGCAAACCTTATCCCTTACGGGTGTTTTCTTCAATCTGAATTAGCAAGGAAATCATTGCCAGACCGAAAATGCAGACAAACATGAATCCTGCTACGCTATAGGCTGCAACCTTGATTGCCTTGGCCTCGGCAATATTTACCTCATGCAATTGTTTGTTAATTTCATACTCTTCATGATAAGCTTCAATCACTTCATCCATGTCCAACTTCTTCTTATCATCTTGCTTTTTGTTCCACTTTTCAGCAGCAGTCACGTAGTTACTTAGACCAGTAATATACGCCTTGTGCTCGCTTTTCTTTAAATCGTAGTGCATGTGGCTAATCAAGGTGTGCTCAAGAAGCGCTTCCTTTGTCTCATTGCTAAGATTTGCGGCTTCGATAATGACATCCAATTGGTCTTCGTATTTTTTCCGATATGCCTTGACCTGGGCACGCGGGAGCTTCTTGGTAACGCCTTCCTTATTGTCTTTCCCCTTCTCCAAGTTTTCCATTCCTTCGGTATCAAATACGGGGACTTCAAAGGATGGGGTGCCCTTGAAGAAACCATAGAGCAAAGCAAAGACCAAGACAATGAGGCACAGACAGATAATGAATGCCGAGAGAATCTTGAAGAACTTGAACACTTTCGGCATGAACCGATTGGTCAGTTTATCCGCCGTACCAATGCCACCTGTGGTTAAGTTAAGCCCCTTTTTAAACTGGGCACTGGCTTGATCATATGCAGCCCTGGCCTTATCCCTCATATCGAATGTTTGGTTGTAATCTTCAGGAATGCCATTGGGAGCGGCAGGATCTTGATGCAGATTGTCTTCTGACATGACAGTGTCTCCTTACTTAGATGGTTATCGAAAACAAAGATTAATGGAAACAATTACCTCTTTCGCTCAGAATTTCAAATCTTGAAATCAGAGAAGAAAACTTTCAAACAAAAAACGACTCATGTACTAATCGCAGATGCAATGGCTCCTGTCCCTAGAAAACAGAATTCTGCATTGCTTGGACATCCCATTCTCTTCAATGACACATGAAAAGACTTCCGGGAAAGTTACTTCTGGCGTTTGTCGATGATGTGCTTGGTCTTGCCGTCACAACGCGCGATGGCGCCAGGCTCAGCCAGGGAGATCTTCGCGGAGATGCCAACCATCTGCTTGATCTTCACATGGATGGCACGGGCAAGTTTGGCCTGTCCCTCTTCTCCGGAGGCAATCACGTCAGGAGAGACTTCGACGCGAATTTCCAACTCGTCCATCGCATGTTCGCGGGTGACGATGAGTTCGTAGTGCGGCACCACGCCCGGCATGCCCATGACCAGCGACTCGACTTGCGACGGGAAGAGGTTCACGCCGCGGATGATCAGCATGTCGTCGCTGCGACGGCGGATGCGGTCCATACGCACCAGCGTGCGACCGCACTCGCATTTCTCGTAGTGTAGGCAGCTGATGTCATGGGTGCGGTAGCGCAGGAGCGGCATCGCCATCTTGTCCAGCGTGGTAAGAACGAGTTCGCCCTCGGTACCGGGAGGCAAAACCTCTCCAGTGTCGGGATCGATGATTTCCGGATAGTAGTGATCCTCAAAGATATGCAGTCCGGAATGGCACTCGCAGTCGCCAGCGACACCAGGACCCATGATTTCGGAAAGTCCGAAGATATCGTGCGCATGGATGCCGGAGTTCTTCTCGATAAAATCACGCTTCTCGTCCGTCCAAGGTTCGGCGCCGAAGAAACCATGGCGGAGCTTCGTAGTGCGAAGATCCAAACCAATCTTTTCGGCAACCTCCATCACATGGATGAAATAGGAGGGCGTACAGCAGATCGCAGTGACATTGAGGTCCTGGATCATCATGCACAGCTTCTCGGAGTTACCGCCGCCCATCGGAATGACCGTGGCGCCGATTTTCTCCATGCCCTGGTGGGCCCCCATGCCGCCGGTGAAGAGGCTGTAGCCGTAGCCAATTACCGTGATGTCCTCGTTGGAGCAGCCGCCCATCAGGAAGCAGCGGGCAGTCGTCTCGCTCCAGATGTCCAGGTCATCCTGCGTATAGGTCACCACGATTGGCTTGCCGGTGGTGCCGCTGGAGGCATGGATGCGAACAATCTCCGTTTGCGGAACTGCGTTCAACCCATACGGATAGGTATCCCGCAGATCCGTCTTCTGGGTAAAGGGGAACTTCGACAGATCCGAAAGTTGGCGGAGGTCTTCGGGCTTTACGCCCATCTTGTCCATCGCCTTGGTATAGAACGGGCTGTGCTTGTACGCATGCCTCAAAATGAACTGCATGCGACGCAGCTGCAGCGCCTCCAAAACGGGACGGCTGACGAAGTCTTTGAGATGAAGATCGGAGATCATGGGATCTTATCAGGATGTTACACAAAACGCCGAATGGGACACCCGTCCCCCGGCAATCAAAAAGGAAATTCTGTACTTTAATCGCTATATTGCAAATTGCCAATCATCAAGTGGATTCTTTTCCAAAAGAATATCATTTTGTCCACCTGGCTGTCCAAAATTGTCAAGTTTTGTCAAATCATAGACTATCCATCGTTTTAAAGAAAGTCTTGGCATAATTCCCCAAATCGGCCTTGGGATGAAGCTTTAGGAATTCCTTGGCAGTTTCGGTCACCTTGGGTCCCGCGCCTTTGGGCAGCAACAGCCCTGCCGAAGTGCTTAGCCTTTGCATTTCAAGAACATATTTTTCGCGGGCAAGAATGGAAGCCGCCGCGACGGCGATATCCGCCTCCGCCTTGGGATGCTCGTCCAGCACGACTTTTCGTCCGCGTTCCATCAATGCCTGATGGACAAGGTTCCCCTGTCCGAACTGGTCGGAGATGGCCCGAGGGCAATCGGGTACCTTCTCCAGAAGGTTCTCCAACGCACGGGCGTGTCCCCAAGCGAGAATGCGATTCAAATTTCCGATTTTCTCATAAAGCTGGTTCAGCGTTGTCGGGCTGATGGTAATCAAGCTGAAGCTGCCGTTAAGGATGGCATGGATTTGGCGTGCCACGGCAAACATGGCTTGGTCGGTGCCAATCATTTTGGAGTCCTTCACCCCCACCTCCAAAAGTTTCTGTGCAGTGTCGTGAGTGGTGTAGGCGCAAGCGATTACGAGCGGTCCAAAGAAGTCGCCCTTCCCCGACTCGTCAATGCCCGCATGAGGTTCGAACATCTGCGGATTCTCCTGCTCAGCCAGCACGCTTTCATAGCCCAGCCGAGCCTCATGGAGAATCTCCGGCTCTAGTACATATAGTACAAGGTCCTGTGTTCCGCCCCCCTGGATGACAACCTTGCCGGAATGGTACGCCGATACGCTGGTGTGTTCCTTCTGCGCCTTCCAATGTCCGTACGGCAAATCGGAGAAGTTCCAGCCACTTTTGTCCAGAATTGTCTGGAATTGTCCAATCTGTTCTGGTGTCAATGTGCAGACATACGAAGTCACTTTCTTGGGAGAGTAGTTCTCCGGCATATCTATGGCTCCTTGTTTTCAGATTGACCATCGGCAGGCGGCGGTTTTGGCACCGAGGCACTCAAGTTGGATTTCATGCGAGACGCATGGCGCTTGAGATACCCTGCCACCGCGATGCCTGCCCAAAAGACACCCAGCAGAATCAGGAACCCTACGGGCAACGCCACGAGCAGCCGCCATGTTTCGCCCCAACTCGCCGGTGGCTCCGGCGGCGGAGAAGATACGATAATATCTAGTATGGGAAGCATTTATTAGTGAACAATGCGAAAGAGACGATGGTGATCGTGCCACTTTCCCTCTGGCTCGACCTGTGGCTCACGGAAACCAATCGTCTGCGCCCAGTCGCGAGCCTCGTGTTTGTGGCGTGCCAGGAGTAAAAAGTCAAAGCCACGGCTTCGGTATTGCTCCAAGGTTTGGGAGGTGACTTGATTGGCAGGCAACAGATACTGCATACCTAAGTCATTGTTCGGCAAGCCATAGAGAAGCCAATAATGACCGGCAGTCGGAACATCATGTGGCACAACCAGCACAAGTTGATGTTTCAATTTTGATTCCGGCACCAACTTGTATTCCCGCAAAAGTGTGCTAACCCCTGCGTTTCCACGATAGTACTGCTGGAGGAGATTCTGCGGTGGCGACGATGCTTTGTCCATGTCCCAATCGGTCAAAATTCCACTGCCGACCCGCACCATCAGTGCTAATACAACCACTATGCCTATGATTTCCAAGAATTTGCGGGAATCCAAGTCATTCAGCCACGACCACTCGCGTGCCTGCAAAGCTATGCCAAAGGTTACTGCTGGCAAAAGCACCAAGAAAACCCGTGGGAACGGTGCCCGATGCACTGGCGAGGGAACCAACAGCACCGCCACCAGCGCCAAAGCACAGCCCCCCAACAGCATCCACCCCAGTCGTGATTCCGTGCCGGCGCCTTTTTGCGTGGGTTTAAGAATCGGCACACAAAGCACCCCCAGATGAAGAGCAAAGGCAAACACCACATGCAACCCCACCAGCCAGGCGCTGGTCCAGCCCCCAGACTCCCTTGTGGCGGCACTGAATTCTTCCCAAAGCGTCAGATAATACGCCACGCCCAGAACTGCCCCCGCCACCGGCGGCCATGCCGCACGAATCGCCGCCCAGAATCCCGTCCACTGACACAAGGCCTTGCCCTTTCCCATAAAAAGTGCTACCGCCAAAGCGCACGGCAACATCGCCGCTGGCGGCATTACCAACGGCAGCAATAGCCCCAGGAGAAACAGCGCAACTCCATTGGCAACAGTATTTTTCTGGCTTCTGATTGCACTGGCGTAAATTGCCAATGCGCTTAGGAACATCGCCAGCGAGTAGCCACGGAACTGCCAGGCAAATGCAGTGAAGACGGGGCTGCATGCCATCACCACGGCAGTCAAGAGCGCAATCTTCTCGCCCAGGAACTTCCGCCAACCTAGCAGGACCACCGCGACCGTGCCCATTCCAAAAAACACCGCCGGCAGCCGCACCAGAAACTCGTTCGCGGCATTCAGGCCAAGCCCACGCAACCACAGCCATTCCAAGAAATTATTCAGAAAATGGTTGTTGGCAAAGCGGTAGTCGCGAAAGATCTCCCAAGGTGAATCGTGCAACAGCACGACATTGAGCGAGAGGACCTCGTCATACCACAAGTCGCTCAACAGCCACGGCAACACACAGCAGAGAAACAGTGCTTCAACTGCGACAAGATGCTTGGGCCAGGTCGGTTGTGCTTTTTCCTGTGGCATCGTCAAGTTGGGAACTCAAAGCTCAGTCCATCGTAGGCGAGGGTGTTTCCGGGCTTCATCAGTGGCTGGTCGCGCGCATAGAGGACATCATGGCACAGATGCGTGAACCACGCGCGTTTGGGTTGAATCCGGCGAACCGCCTCTTCTGCCTCGAAAATACTGAAATGCGTGGGATGCCTGCGCCAACGCAACGCATCGATGACCAAATCGTTCACGCCAGCCAAGAGCGGATAGGTTCCCTCGGGAATTTCACTACAGTCGCAGACATACGCCATTCCGCCAATTCGATAGCCCAGCGTATCCGCACGACCATGCTTCAGAGGCAACGGGATGACCTCCACACCTGCAACGGTAAACGGTCCTGTCGCCTCCCTGTAGTCCAACTGTGGGATGCTCCAACGTGGCGAACCATCCGAAAGGTATTTGAGTTCATCCACATAGCGATAGCGCTCGTGGACCACCGACAAGGTGGACGGACTGGCATAAAACGGTAACGCAGTGCGCGAGAACTGGGTAATGGCCTGAAGGTCATCCAAACCATCCAGGTGGTCGATGTGAGCATGGGTAAGCAACACCGCATCCAGCCGGGCGACATGGAAGCGCAGACATTGATGCCGCAGGTCAGGGCCGCAGTCGATGAGGAGTTTCGCATCGCCGACCTCCACCAGTGCACTGGAACGCTCGTGATGGTCGCGTGGGTCGGTGGAACGGCAGACCTCGCAGTTGCAGCACATCATCGGCACGCCGCGCGAAGTTCCAGTCCCCAGGAATGTAAGTCTGCCATTCATCGTATGCCCGAAGCCTGCTGCATCTTGAGCAGAGTGGCATTCAACACCGCATTGTCGGCCTTGAGGCGCTCCAATTGGTCATCCAGCGCCTTGACATTGCGCCTCAACGCTGCGTTCTCGGCCTCAAGGGCATTCTGCGAGGCACCGGCGTACAGTGCAATGTAACTCTGACGCAACTCCTCAAACTGGACCTTTGCTCGGTCGATGTCGGCGGAAGAGACACCCTCCTCCCGACCGACATCCAGAAATCGTTGGTAATGCCAGATGGCGAGCGGCCAGTCGTCCTGCGATTTCTTAAGTTGCTCCGCCGCACTCAGATGCTCCTGAGCACGCAACTCCGGAGTAGCTTGCGACGAACCAACCGTCCGACGAAAACACCCCGTCAGCAACAACTCACCCACCAACAAAACTCCTAGCAGATTGATTATTTTGGTATGCATCATCTCACAAGTCTCAAGAGTTTCAAAGAGTTCTAGTGGTTTCGCTAGAAATTCCAACACTCACAGGCTATTAGGGTGCCAACTTTGCCAGGCCGATGCCATGGGAGCTCTTCAGGAGAATCCAGGCTCCAGGAATGGCCAATGCAGGCAAGTGCGTCCGCATTTCCTCGGCTTCGGCGACCGAGTGAATAGCCACATCAACTTCGCTTGCAGCGGTTTTCATTAGCGGACCAACCGTCCAGATTTGTGCCCGTGGACACTTCGTCCGCGCCTGCCGCAACACCTCGGCATGGCTGGCTGCGGAACTCGGCCCCAATTCCAGCATATCCCCCAACACCACGACGGACGGCGCATCCTCGGGCACGACCTCGGCAAACCAGTCTAGTGCCGCCTTCATGCTGTCCGGATTCGCATTGAAGGCATCATTTACCCAATGTACATCAGCGACTTCTGTAATTTCAAGCCGTTGGCCTGGCAATTGGCAGACCGCCAGTCCCTGGGCAACCTCATCTGGCGTGCATCCCAACGCGGTGGTGGCGGCCGCCGCACATGCCGCGTTGGCAGCCATGTGGACTCCACCGAGATTCCAGGCGACCTCGCGACTTTCGCCGGAGGCACGCCATTTCAGCCGCAGATGGAACTGGCCGTTCTGGTAGCCAAGATATTCGTAGGAAACACCTGCCTCGTCAGAGGCGCCAAAGGGGATTTGCCTCCGCTCACCGGACTTCTTTCTAAGTATCTCCACACCAACTGCTTCAATCGGATATACCACCACTCCGTCGGGAAGCGTCCCCGCCAGCAGGTCACCTTTTTCGCAGGCTACCCCTTCCAAGTCGTGGAAGAACTCCAGGTGAGCATGGCCGATGTTGCAGACCACGCCGACATCCGGTGGCGCCAGCGAAACCAAGTTCGCAATTTCGCCAGGGTGGTTGGTGCCCATCTCGATCACCGCGACATGCGTTTCATCATTGATGCGCAGCAAGTTGCGCGGAACACCAAAGTGGTTGTTGGTGCTTCCGATGGTCTTGAGTACCCCGCCCGGCCAATGTTGTTCCAAGATTGCCGCGCACATCTCCTTGGTGCTGGTCTTGCCACAACTGCCAGTAATCGCCAGAACCTTCACCGCAGGGAACTGCTTCCGATGCCACAAGGCCAGACGCTGGTAGGCAGTCAACGACGAGGCGCATTGCAGGCACGGCACCCCGTGCTCACGCAGTTCTGACAACAACTCATTGGAAGGACATTCCTCCACCAGAACCGCCGAAGCACCTGCCTTTACCGCATTGGCGAGGTACTTGTGACCATCGGTCAGCTCGCCTTTGATGGCCAGAAAAAGCATCCCCGGCGACAACTTCCGGCTGTCGTCTGACCAATTGTCAATACCCTGGAGTTTAGAGACTTCAGGCGGAACAAGCCAGTTTCCGCCTGTGACTTGGGCCAATTCGTTAAAGGAGATTGCACGACGCATCTTGCAAACAACAGAAGTCTTGATTTACAAGGCATTCTAACTTTAAGCTTTAAGCAAAAAGTTCAACCAGGTGCCATCTTGAGTAACAAAGCGATTTACAGATCCGTGGGAACCTGATCCACAGGGACATCCAGCGATCCGGGCGGCAACCCCAGGGAATCATCTTCGAGAGCATCATCCTCGAAGGGTGTCTCCGGCGGTTGCGGGACATTCGGGGTGACAGCGCGGCGGGTCTCGGCGAGTTTCGCACGGATATCCGCAACAATGCGGTTTTGGAGATCCTGATTTTCCTTGATGGCAGCCTTGGTCTGCTCGGCACCCTGCCCAATCTGGGTATCGCCGTAGGCGAACCAGGACCCACGCTTGTCAATGATCTTCATGTCCAATGCGACGGCAAGGATGGAACCCGCCTTGGAGATGCCTTCGTTGAACATGATGTCGAACTCGCACTCCTGGAAGGGAGCGGCCAGTTTGTTCTTGGCGATCTTGGTCTTGACCTTGTTGCCCAGCGTCCGTCCATCCGGCGACTTGATCACGCCGGTACGGCGGATCTCGATGCGCATGGAGGAGTAGAACTTTAGCGCACGGCCACCCGTGGTGGTCTCTGGGTTGCCGAACATCACGCCGATCTTCTCGCGAATCTGGTTGGTGAAGATGAGGCAGGTGTTGGTCTTGCCGACGATTGCGGTGAGTTTTCGCAGAGCCTGGCTCATCAGGCGTGCCTGGAGACCGACATGCTGGTCGCCCATATCGCCTTCGATTTCCGCCTTGGGCACCAGCGCCGCCACAGAGTCGATGACCATCACGTCAATCGCGTTGGAGCGCACGAGCGTCTCGGCGATGTTCAGGGCATCCTCTCCGCAGTCCGGCTGGGAGACCAGCAGGTTGTCGGTGTCCACGCCGATGATCTTTGCGTAGTTGGGGTCAAGTGCATGCTCGGTATCAATGAACGCGCAGGTTCCGCCGGCTTTCTGGGCATTGGCAATCACATGGAGACAGAGGGTGGTCTTGCCGGAGGACTCCGGACCGTAGATTTCGATGATACGCCCGCGCGGCACACCGCCAATGCCAGTGGCAATGTCCAGTGCCATGGAACCGGTGCTGATGGCGGCGATGTCGAGATGGTTCTGGTCTCCCAGACGCATCACCGTGCCTTTGCCGAACTCCTTCTCAATCTGCCCAAGTGCAAGCTTGAGATTGCGGTTCTGGATTTCGTTGTTCGAGACGACGGGCTCGGCGGCTTTGGCCGCAGGTTTGGCAGCGGGGCGTGGCATTTGGAGTCTCTCCTTCGAGTTGATGATTTAGCTGAGATTTTATGCGAATGGAAAATAGTCAGTTTTGCTAAAGATACACCATTTTTTCAGTATTGCAAGTGCAAAACCCAAAATTTTCCAAAAAATCAAAAATGCAAAAAAAAGTTTGCCGTTTTATTCTTTTAGAGGAATATCCAGGAGCATTTTGGCAAGCATTGCAATGCCGTGGGCAACGGCGGCAGTCCTGACGGCCTCGCGGTCTCCCGTAAAATGGCAGGTCTCCACCTGTTGTGTACCGTTGACACAGGCCCCCAGCACTACGGTTCCGACGGGCTTGCCGGGTTCGGCGCCCGTGGGTCCCGCAATGCCAGAAACAGCGATACCCGCTTGCACACCATGCTTTTCCAGCAAACCCTGCAACATCGCGCTGACCGTCTCCTCCGAGACCACGCCGAAATCTTCGATGGTTGCGGAGGAAACGCCCAAAAGCCGTTCTTTCCACGGGATGCTATAGGTCACCAGCCCCCCGGCAAACCAGCCGGACGAGCCAGGCACGGCAGTCAACGCAGCCGCGATGCCTCCGCCGGTACAGGACTCGGCGGTAGCCATCCACCAACCGCGTTGAAGCAGCTTCTCAGCAATGCAATGGATATTCGTTGTGACTTCTGGCAGTTCCATCATGACAGTAGTCAATCATCCGCAAAGGATCACCGTCGCAGTAGCGTAGTTCTTTTCGTGGGAAATGGAGACCAAGATGCGTCGAACGCCCTTTGCCTCGGCGGTGCTTTTCGCATTGCCTTCCAGGGTAAGCACTGGCGCCCCAAATGCGTCGTTGAGCACGGTGATCTCCCGCAGGCTGCATGATGCGCCGATGCCAGTCCCCAAGGCCTTGGAAAGCGCCTCCTTGGCAGCCCATCGCCCCCCCAAAAAGGCGATACGCACGGGGCCTTCGGGCGGCAATGCGGACAACTCGGCCGCTGAGTAGGTGTGCGCCAGAAACGCCTGCCCTGAACGTGCCAGCGACTGTTCCAGGCGTGCCAGTTCCACCAGATCAGTGCCCAATCCGATGACTGCGCCGGTCACTACTTCTGCTCGTGGTTCTCTACCCATTTTTTCGCCTTCTTCTGATAATCGGAACGCTTGGCTGAATCGTTCATCACCGTCAGGTAGAGGTGGAAGAGTTCGAAGATGACCTGCCGGAAGATATCCAGGTTCGTCATGCGCTCGATGAAGATGTCATGGGGATCCAGCGAATCGCCCTCCGGCAGTTTGAGGCCCCGGAAGATGAACTGGCTGGCATCCATCGTGCAAGACCATTCCTCGCCCTTTTCCCGTGCCAGGATGAGTTTTGCCGAACGCAGTTTCTTTCCTACCAGCATTGCGGAACGCGCTTCGGCGGAGATGGTTGGCGTGCCTTTGCGAAGGCTGCTCTCGAAGGCGCCGCCACCTTCCGCCACAAAGGTCAGAGGACCATCCACCATCAGACTGAAATCACCCAGCTTCGTGGACGGAAGGACACCATTGCGCTCCTCCACATACTGCCAGAGCCAGGTCAGGAAATTCTCGCCGAGGAGCCCCGTGGCGCCGGACGCGTCTGACAATTCCGGAGAGATGTTGACGGCGGGGATGTCCGACGGGTCGATATTGTATTGGGAAGCAGCAAGGTTATCAGGCGTCATCGGCAGGGGATTGAAGCCCATCGCCTTGCCGAAATACCCAGAGAAGAGATCGAACTGCTTGTCACTCGTCGCGGTGACATAGAGCATATTGGCAATGGGGTCAATGGCACAATAGGTTCCGGCGAAGGTCGGCGGCATCTGCGGTGCGAGGTGCGCCTTTACCTCTTCCTTGATCTCCTTGCGGATCTTGCGGTTAAGGTGATCGGTGTTGTCCGCTTTCATCCGTGACAGTTCGGCCAGGCGGCACTCTGCATTCAGCAGCGCGGCCGGAATCTTGCGCTCCGCCTGGCGCAGGCACACATGGTAGTAGGAACCGATCTTCGAGGTCTCTTCGTTGATCTCGTTCTCCAGCAGGAACCGCCCGGAGACCCAGCCCCAACTCGGCTCATCGCCTACGCGTTCCAGCGGACAAGCATGGTCCGCGTCAAAGCGCTCCAATGCGTCCTGCGGAAGTGCTTCAGGAAGACTGCAGACTCGAAAAGTAATGTTACCGTGGTCAAATCCCATATATATTTTAAAGGTTAGAGGTTAGAGGTGATGCCAGGGGTTCGGGGGTGTCCCCCGTTCCCTTTGTAGGCGAGAGGTGAGAGATTAGAGGTTAGAGGTTGAAATTGAATCCAGGTTTCAAGTCTCGCCAGCCAGGATTCCGTGTGCCGCGAAGGCGATGGTGTCCCCCACTCGCCCGGCAATGTGGAAACGCTGTCCTTCGCGAGCAAAGGTGACATTCAACAGACTTCCAGGCGGGACGCTCTTCTGGTAGTTGACCTGAAGTTCAGACGGATAGCAGCCCGCCCCCAGGGCATCCTGGATGAAGGCGGCGTATTCGGCGTTGTTCAAATGGCCGTTGAGGTCAATCTGCGTCTCGCGGATGGCAAACTCAGCCGTTTGCCCTGTGGTAGGGACAGCAAGCTTCCCCAACTCTGTGAAATACACTGGCAACGCCGAGTTGTCCGGCATCAGTTCACCGATTTCATTGGCTGCGTTTAGGATGCGTAACTGTGCGGTGTCCAGGAACAACCATAGGCTGGTGGCCTCGGCGAGTATGGTTCCGTCTGCCCCTGTCAATTCAAATTCGCGTCGAGCGAAGAGATGGTCAAAGCCCGACGGCCAGGTCTTCATGGTGACAGTCGATCCGATGGACGGATACTGGTGGAATCGAACCCGGATGCGTGAGAGCACCCAGGCCTGATGGTGCGCCAGCAACGCCTCCAGCCCGCAGCCAAGGGCAGTGGCGTGGTTTCCGGCGACCTCCTGCGCGTAGTCGAAGAAGGTCCGCAACTTCAGGCATCCATGACGGTCGCCTTCACTGTAGCGGACTCGAAAAGTCTCTTGGTAGGTATTCATAATTCATTGGAACACAATGGTGTTCCTTTAAACAGCCGGTTCATCTCCGCCAGAACTGGCGCACTTCATCGTAGGTAAGCGACCCTCCTTTGACCAGAAACGCATATTGTTCACCGCGCCAGCGGAAACCGAGATGTGCATCCTCAAAGCCGTTGTGCTGCCAGAAGTCGATACGGCGCTGGCGTTCGACACGGTTCGGCGCCTCGGCATCCAATGCTTCGACATCGACAATGAACCGATGTCCGAGATAGCGCTCCTCCAGGCATGTCAAGGCACGGCCACCCAACCCCTGCCCGCGAAGTTCTTCGGTGATGGCGAAGAAGAGCAGCCAGGAGATGCCATTGCAGACACTCACGAAGGCCAGTCCGCAAAATTGGTCACCCGCCAGCAGACGGAAACCTTTCCCCCATGAGAGCATCTCCTCGACCGGCAGACGCTCGTGAGCAGGAAAGGCACGCTCATAAAGGCGAGTGACCTCGGACGGCACTGTGCCCGCAGTCAGCGGTTCCAGCGTGACTGCCAAGGTATTGCCCGCCATAGGCTACTACTTGGTGATGATCTGCCCGTTGTCCTCGTTGGTCTGTTCCTTCTTCTCCGCATCCTCCTTGAGGGCTTTGAAGAGGCGCTTGAGATCGCGGGTGCAGCCCCAGGTGAACCAGACGGTAGTGATCACGGCGATGATCAGGGACAGCGGGAGGCTGTAGTAGAGCCAGATGTTGAACCAAGTCAGCTCGCTCCAGCGCCACTGTGGCGGAAGATTCCAGACCGCCTCGACAATAAAGAAGGCGAAGTTGTAAAGCGTCCAGAGCAACACGCTCCAGGCCAGGATGCGATCGCCCTTGGAGTATTCCGGAGTGATGCCCAGGAAGATGCGCCAGTTGAAGCGCTTCTTGGCGGCGGAGTCCACCACGCTCTGATCGGCGGTTTCGGAAACGAAGTGCTCCAGGTTGTATTCGCCGCGATGCAGCAGCTCGTCCAGGTTGCATGGCTTCTTGCAAGTGCACAGTGAAACGACGGTGTAGCCGAGAAGCGCGGAAAGCATCCCGATGAAATAGACCTCCTGGCTGGTGATCGGGAAGGCCAGTGCCATCTGCTCCGGAGAGGTCTCCCATTGCACGATGGGCAGCGCATTGCCCAGCTTCTCCAGGAAGATACGGAAACTCTCCAGCCCCTCGGGATGCGCAGTTGCCAGCCATGGATAGACCAGCGAGGCCCACTTCTGGTTCAGGAAGAAGCCCAGAACCGCAAAGACGAGCCCGATGATCATCGCGGTGTAAGCGCCGGCGGTGGTGCCTTTCCGCGTGTAGAGTCCGCCGATGATGCAGGCGCCCGCGCCGCCCAGGAAGATGGTGCCGGTCATCGCGAAGAACTGCAGGATGAAATCGCCCTGCTGGAAATAGTAGCTGAAAAACCATGCGAAGACCGCAATGAACGCAATCGCCCAGCGAAGCAGGTTCATCTGCGTGCCAGCCTTGATGGGCTTGTTGTAGATGGGCAGAACGACATCCTGAATGCCGATTGTCCCCCAGCTATGCAGGTAGGTGGTGTCGGTGGAGACCATCAGGAAGATCATCAGTGCGCAGAAGATTCCGGTCACGCCGATGGGAAGGATGTGGCGCAGTGCGATGGGCACGAGCATCTGGGTGCGGATGGTTCCGGCGGTCTTCTTGGCCTCGATGAAGGCAGTGTTGGCAGACTGATACTCCGCGCTGCCGGGTTCGAGGGTGGCCAGGCGCGACTCCAGTTCGGCAAGTTCGAAGTCCTCAGCAGTTCGTGAATCCAGTTCGGCATTGACCACCTCGGCGTGGCCCGCCCAGGCAGTGCTGTTCATATAGGTGTAGGCGCCCAGCACCAGCAGCATCAGCGCGATATTCAGGAAGCCCGCACGCCACTGGCCCAGCACGCCGGCCATCTTCTGCTCGTGGGGCGACGCGGCGGAAACCTGGTAGGCCTGGCTGCCCAGCCAGGCATTGCGGTTGTAGATGGAGCCAAAAACGCCGATGATGATATAAAGCAGGTTGAAGCTCGTCATCTTGTCCACATTGAAGGGATTGAAGAAGCTCTCTCCGGCAGGGCGTGCCATCATGGCCTCCTGGAGTTCGGAACGGCTGAAGATGACCAGCAGCGCGATGGTGATGACCGTATAGCCGAAATAGGCAAAGAGTCCCTGGCAGGAATCGGTCACCATCGTGGTGATCTGCCCGCCCGTCAAAACAATGAAAAGGGCAAAGCCCAGGAAGACCGCCATCACCAGACCATAGGTGTTGATGGACAACCCAAAGATATTGATGTGGAAGGGCAAGCCGCAATAATAGACCAGAAAGCGTCCGCCGACGGCCGGGAAGAGCGCATAGTTGATCAGCCCGGAGATGAACGCCAGGCTCCCCGCGAAGATGCGGAAGCCTCGGCTGTAGCGTTTTTGGAAGAACTCCGCCATGGTCAGCGCACGCGTTTCGCGGAAGCGGTAGGTCACGAAGCCGGTCAGAGTCATCACCAATCCCACCAGAACCGCCAGGTTGCTCCAGAAGCCCAAAGCATAGCCGCACTTGTAGTTCTGCTCGAACATCGCGCAGACCGAAATCAGCCCCATGCCCGCCGTGCCGTCCGAAACCGTCAGCAGATAACGGCCGGCTTTGCGCCCAGCCGCAAGAAAATCCGAGACTCCGCGGATGTATTTCTCGGAGAGATAGCCGATGTAGAGGACTGCGACAAGCGGAAGGGCGACAATGAACCAGTCAATCCATGCCATTGGTGATGTGGTCATAAGCGGAAGTGTCTCAGGGTGGATGTTGTGAGTGAATGTACTATTATAATAGGAAAAGGAGTTTGCGGCAGAATTGCGCAATAACCCTATAACTTAATCCGTGTCGGGAATTATGCCCGTGGTTATGCAAAAATCTACTCAAAAAAACAACCAAATACCCAGGCTCAAATCTTCCGCAGGAAAAAACAATCCGTTTCCCCTAAAATTTAATGACGGAAAAGTTTTTTGGAATTTTTCATAAAACACAACCCATATTCTTCTTGATTCCAAAAGCCTCTATAAATTAGACGAAACAAATTAAGGAAAGATGCGTATGTTTTTGAAAGAAAAGCAACAAGCAATCATTGATGTGCTATATTATGGCTAACGCCGTTCCCCATGTTTTTTCCACAGCCTGCTGGCATGGGGCAAAGCAGAACCCCTTTTCAATTTTTGTTTATAAATCCATAATCGCAAGTGGATTACGCAAATAATAAGCGAAATCCATCCACCCCAAAGGACCCAAGACATCATGTGTTGCAACAAACTGTCGGAGGCGGCAGCCGCGAAGTTCGCGGAACTGGACGCCTTCATTGACGGGCTCGGGCTCGACCTGAAGGACGAGCGCCGCCGCGGCCGCCTGATCCAGATTCTCCACCATGCCCAGGACGTATTCGGCTATCTGCCGCGCGAGGTCCAGCAGCATGTCGCCGAGAAGATGCAGATTCCGGAGAGTTCGGTCTCGGGCGTTGTCTCATTCTATAACTTCTTCTCCACGAAGCCGAAAGGCAAGTATGTCATCAACGTGTGCCTGGGCACCGCCTGCTATGTGAAGGGCTCCGAGGGCGTGTTGCGCGAACTCGAGCGCGTCCTGGGCGTGAAGGCCGACACCGATCCGACTTCGGACGGGATGTTCTCGCTGACCGCGCTGCGCTGCGTGGGTTGCTGCGGTCTGGCTCCGGTGATGGTGGTCAACGGCAAGGTTTACGGCAAGATGACCCCGGCCAAGGCCGTTGCGGTCGTGGATGAAATCAAGGCCAAGGAGGCACAGGCATGAAAAAGATCACGAGCAAGGCCGACCTGATGGCCATGTACGAGTCCACCAAGGGCAAGCTGGCGCTGCGCCTCGCCACGGACAAGCTGAACAAGCTGGACTCCCCGAAGAAAGACATCCTGATTTGCGGCGACACTGGCTGCCTGGTCTCCAACAGCCAGGAGATCATCGCCAACCTGAAGGCCGAGGTCAAGGCCGCGGGCCTGGAGAATGACGTGAATGTCATCCAGACCGGTTGCTTCGGCTTCTGCGCCCAGGGCCCGATCGTGAAGGTCATGCCGGAGAACGTCTTCTACGTGAAGGTCACGCCGGAGGACGCGAAGGAGATCGTCCAGACCCATATCATCGGCCACAAGCTGGTCGATCGCCTGGTCTATGTCGAGCCCACATTGAACGCTCAGATCACCGACTATCAGCAGATGCCCTTCTACAAGAAGCAGCAGCGCATCGCCCTGCGCAACTGCGGTCTGATCGCCGAAGAGAACATCGAGGAATACATCGCCGCCGAGGGCTTCCAGGGCCTCGCCAAGGCGCTCACCGAGATGACTCCCGCCGAAGTCGTGCAGGAAGTGCTCGACTCCGGCATCTGCGGCCGTGGCGGTGCGGGCTTCCCCACCGGCATGAAGTGGAAGATTGCCGCCGGCGTGCAGGCCGATGAGAAATACATCGTCTGCAATGCGGACGAAGGCGACCCCGGCGCGTTCATGGACCGTTCCATCATGGAAGGCGACCCCGCCAGCGTCGTCGAGGCGATGGCAATCGGCGCCTACGCGATCGGCGCCAAGCAGGGACTGGTTTATATCCGCGCGGAGTATCCGCTGGCGGTCAAGCGTCTGCAACTGGCGATCGACCAGGCCCGCGAGCTCGGCCTCCTGGGCAAGAACATCCTGGGCACCGACTTCTGCTTCGACATCGAGATCAAGCTCGGCGCCGGCGCCTTCGTGTGCGGTGAAGAAACGGCCCTGATGTCCTCCATCGAAGGCAAGCGCGGCGAACCCCGGCCGAAGCCCCCGTTCCCCGCGGTGAAGGGCTTGTTTGAGAGCCCCACCAACATCAACAACGTGGAGACCCTGGGTAAT
>JAFXSU010000183.1 GCA_017525435.1 Victivallales bacterium | reverse complement strand
GGAAAGAGTGCATTTTCTGCAAACGACTTTTTCTCCAGAGCTGTTAGCCTCCGCCTGAGGCTGGCAGCTCTTTTTCGTTGTCAGGCAATGTCATCCAAGCAAACACCATGGAGCAGTTTCTCAATAAATTAGCGGAGTTCAATGGCGTCATCAACGACTTCATCTGGGGTTGGAGCGGTCTAGTGCTGCTGCTGGGCACAGGCTTGCTCACGACCATCGCCACGGGATGTTTCCAGATCACCCATCTGCGCCACTGGTGCCAGCAGACCTTCCTGCAACTCTTCTCCAAGCACTCCCATGACAAATCCGACCGGAACGCCATCTCGCAGTTCCAGGCGCTTTGCACGGCATTGGCCGCCACCATCGGCACCGGAAACATCGCCGGTGTCGCCGCAGCCATCGCGCTGGGCGGACCTGGCGCGGTCTTCTGGATGTGGGTCGCGGCCTTCTTGGGGATGATGACCAATTACTCCGAGAACGTCCTGGGCATCTACTACCGCCGCCGCAACCGCGAGAAGGAATGGAGCGGGGGGCCGATGTATTACCTGAGCGAAGGCCTGGGCAGCTACAAAGGCTGCAAGACACTGGGCAAGGTCCTGAGCATCTTTTTTGCCTTCTCCGCCATCTTGGCCTCTTTCGGCATCGGAAATATGGGACAGGTCAACAAAATTGTGAAGAACATCGAGTCCGCCTTCTTCGCAAATGTCCAAGCACCCGTGCTGTGGGGCAGCGGCGACTCACAGGTGACACTGGTGGCGCTGGTCATTGGGCTGGTGCTAGTGGCCATCGGCTTTTTCGTGATTATCGGCGGTCTCAAACGTGTGGCCAATGTCGCGGAGCGCGCGGTACCCTTCATGGCGCTGCTCTACATCATCGGGTCGCTGATTATCTGCGTGTGTCACCTTACTGCACTGCCCGCCGCCATCGCCGCCATCTTCAAGTTCGCCTTCGGCATCAAGGCCGTGGCCGGCGGTGCCGCCGGAACTGCGATCGCGACCGTCATCACCCAGGGCTGCAAACGCGGAGTCTTTTCCAACGAGGCGGGTCTTGGTTCTTCGGTAATGGTCCACTCCAACTCCAATGTCAAGGAACCCGTGAAACAGGGCGTATGGGGAATCTTTGAAGTTTTCGCGGACACCATGGTGGTCTGCACCATGACCGCCCTGGTGGTCCTCACCAGCGGTGCAATTGACCTGAGTACCGGCATGATGGTACCCGGCACCAACGACGCAGTGCTGGTAGCGCAATCCTTCTCCAGCGTCTTCGGCGTGGCGGGCGGCTGGTTCGTCGCGATCGCGATGTTCCTCTTCGCCTTCACGACGGTGCTGGGGTGGTCGCACTACGGCAGCAAGGTCGTGGAGTACCTCTTCGGACTCAAGGCGGTGAAGTTCTACCGCGTCTTCTTCTGCCTGCTGATTGTCTCCGGTGCGCTCCTGACCTCTTCGCTGGCCTGGGACATCTCCGACACTTTCAACGGACTGATGCTCATCCCCAACCTCATTGGCGTTGTCGCCCTCGTACCGCTGGTGCGACGAATCACCAAGAACTACATCGCACGACGCATCAAGGGCGAGGAAATCGCCCCCATCCTCTCCTACGATCCCGAAATCCAGAAAGAGGCCGCCGAGGCCGTCCAGAAGGGAGAATATTAACCTCCCTACTCCATTCAAGAACAAAAAATTACATCATCTCCCGCATCTTACTGACAGAAAGATGCGGGAGATGACAGTTTATAACGTTATGACAGTCTCGCCAGGACCAGTGGCACAGGTCAGTTCCCGCCGCTCTGCATCCCACGACCACTCTGAAACGGCTTTACCATTGCAGACAACCGATTGGGGCGAAGCTGGTAACGCAACAATCAGTTCCCACGACCTCACGGCAGAGTCGGGCTGTTTTGCAATGCTGACCAGCACTGCGTCCGATGTCTGTGAAAGGGTGATTTTGGTGAGTGCAAAGTCGCCATCCAGATATTTGAATGTAACCCCATCATCTTCGTATAACGAAAATTCTGTGCTATTTTTTCCAGGGAATAGATAAAGTCGAATGTGATCCAACGGTTTTTCACGGCGATACTGCATCACGGACCCCAATGGGACAATGGCACCTTCCCGCACGAAGAGCGCACCACCGCGGTCTTCCGGCCACTCAAAATGGATATGCCATCCACCCTCAAACACCTCTCCAGTCCAGTAGTCCTTCCACTTCCCGTTTGGAAGATAGAGGTCATGTTGATAGATTCCCACCAGCAAGTCACGTCCAAGCAGATATTCGTGGAGAATCTCGCGGCAATCCGGGTCGCTTTGGAATTCCAAGGTCAGCGGGCGCATCAGGGGCACCGCCGTATGGGTGGACTCGTAGGCAGTACTATATAGATAAGGAATAAGCGTGGAACGCAGCCGTGCATAGAATTGGTGCATGGCCAGGAGTCTATCGCCTTGAAGCCAGGGCATTCGGAAGTAGGTCCAACTGTTGATTTGGCTCCAGGGCTGAAGATAACCGAAGTGGATGCCCTCGGGCTGCATCACCTCCATGTCGTTGGTCGCCCAGCAATGCCCCAACATCGCCGTATTGAGCATCGCGCCCAGCGTCTCCAGCCGACCGCCGGTATCGCCAGTCCAAGTTCCGCACCAGGCCTGAAAACCACTCCAGCCGGAGACGGTAAAGACCACGGGACGGCGGTTGGCATATTGTGCAAAGCCTTCCCACATTTGGCGAGCGTAGAGCAATGGGTAGAGGTTATGCATCTCAGCGTCAGTCATCCCGTTTCCGTAGAGACGGTCAGGATGGGAACAAACCTGGTACGCACCATCCTGCTTGAAGAAATCTGCACCCCAATCCACAAATTTCTTGAGATGCTCAAACCAGGGTTCCTCACGCCGAGTGATTTGGTCCATGTAACGCGGCTGTGTGAAATGCAAATCCAGTTCTGTTCCAGTTACAAAGGCCGAATCGGCATGGTGTTCCTCAGACGGAAGGTCTGCCGCGATTTTTCGCTCTTCCTCGAAGGAAAGGTCATATTCGTTGCAGAGCCACAACTCCAAATGGAAGCCCATTCGTTTCAACGCCTGGATAAAGGTATGCACGCCGTTTTTCTGCCACTCCGGCAACGGGAAGCGCTCATGGCTCCACGTCTTCTCCACCGAAGCATCATAGTTCTTCTCCATCCAGCCAGGTTCTAGACCAATCAAATCGCAAGGAATCTGCAACTGCCGGAAGCGGTAGGCGTCGTTCATCACCTCGGCATCATTTGCCTGTGTTCGGCAAATGTACCACAACCCGAAAGCCCACTCCGGAGGCAATTTCGGCACTCCCGTCAGGCGTGTATACTGACGGATGCCTTCCTTGAAGGTCGCAGACTTCATCAAATAGAAGTCCACCACCCCACGTTCGTCTCGCCAAGAGAAAACCTTTGACTGAGACGCACACATATCAAAAGCCACGCAGTGCGTCGTATTCACCAGCACACTGTAACCTTGCGTGGACATGAAGAAAGGGACCGGCAGATACGAGGCGACATTGGAAACCCAACAGATCGCACGATGACCGCGGTGATAGAGATGCTTGCGCGTAAGATCTCCGAACCCCACCCAGTTCTCATCCGGCTGCGCAAGAAACGACACTTGGGCTGCCACTCTACCCAGTTCCAGACCTGTCATCTCCAAAAGCCTTGTGTCATCCGAAGTTGAGCAGGAAAGCCTCCAAAAATCATCAAAGTATAATTTTAATTTGTTTGAAATAAATAAATTAACTCCATTTTTATCAACCGACTGTATTTCCCCTGCCTCATCTGGCTCAGTGATGAAATGATAGCGGTTTAACGCAGAATCCGTGAAACCGCTCCCCTGAGGAACAATCTGAATTCGAACGATGTCTTCGGCCAAGAACCGCACCATGGCAGTATAGCCGTTTTTCATTGAAATGGAAAAAGTCTTCATGTTTTTTTACCAGAAAATCATAGCATATTGGCAATGCTCGTCATGGATCTTGTTTTAATAATATAACCTACCAACTGCCACAAAAATCAAGCTTTCGGGGCTTCCAATAGTCATTTCGATTCGTTTTTTAGGTAAGTGGAGCGAGGATTTTCCTTGAAACCTATATATTAGAGGCAAAACCCTAACTTCCATCAGTTGCATTTGCCGTGAAAGCCATGATATTAGATTCCTGCCGTAATTTTGCGTGGCAGGAAGTCCCCGACCCCGTTCGCAAGGCTGACGAGGTACTTATTGAAGTCCATGCCGCAGCCGTAAACCGTGCTGACCTGATGCAAAAGGACGGCTGCTACGCTTCACCCCCAGGCTGGCCGGAATGGTGCGGACTGGAGGTCGCAGGCTTGATTCAAGAAGCTCCAGCAAATTCGCGTTACAAGCCAGGCGACCAGGTATGTGCACTGTTAGGCGGAGGCGGATACTCGGAGAAAGTAGTCGCCCCGGCCGGAATGGTCGTGCCTGTCCCCGCCGGACTATCAATGATAGAGGCCGCCTCGTTGCCGGAGGTATGGGCCACAGTCTACCTGAACCTCCAGCTGGAGGCAGGAGGGATGAAGCACGGCGATATTTTCTTTCTGCAAGCAGGCGCCAGCGGTGTCGGCCTGGCTGCAATCCAGCTTGCCAAGCGGATGGGGGCAGAGGTCATTACCACCGTTGGCTCTGCCGAAAAAGCAGATTTTGTACGGAAACTAGGTGCCGACTATGTGGTAAATCATCGGACAGATGACGTGCTGAAGATCATCGAGGCTCATCCCCCGACCGTAGCACTGGACTGCATCGGCGGAACGCTGATGGGTTCGGCTTTCCAGAAGATGGCTTTCGGCGGACGCTGGATCATGATTGCAACGATGGGAGGCTCCCAGACACAAATTGACCTGGAAACGGTCTGGCGAAAGCGTATCCGGCTGATTGGCAGCACTCTTCGCAGCAGAACGCCAGAGGAGAAGAGTGTCATCCTCCATGCCATGGAAAAACAACTCTGGCCGTATTTCACTAGCCGACAGCTGGTTACAAACATCCATGCGGTCTTCCCCATTCAACAGGTTGAAAATGCACATGGCGTCCTAAGACGACGGGAAAACATCGGGAAAGTCGTCCTCACCTTGAAATAACCTGTAGCACATCGACTTCTCTAGACCATGAAATTCTCCCAGATTTACTTCCCGGCCAAGGAACAGGCAGCCTTGCTTACCAAGGAGTTCGATGCAACACTCTCACCGACACAGGTGCTGGTGAAGGCCGACTACGATGTGCTTAGTGCTGGCACGGAACTGGCCAACTACCACGCATTGCCTAACACCGGTGCCTCCAATGCCGACTTCCCATTTTACGGAATTGGTTACAGCGTCTCCGGCCATGTCGTCGAAATCGGCTCTCAAGTTAAAGCATTGAAACCAGGCGACAATGTCGTGGTTCGCTGGGGCGGCCACCGCTCGTGGTTCATCGTGGAGGAAAAGGAACTCTTCAAGATTCCAACAGGAGTGGACCAGCGCCTGGCGGCTTTCGCGCATCTTGCCTCCTTCTCCTTCCTGGGCGTTCGGAAACTCCAGCTACAGTTGGGCGAATCCGCGATGGTCGCTGGCGCAGGCCTTCTGGGGCTCTTCGCATTGCAGATTGCTCGTCTCTCCGGTGCCTGCCCTGTGCTGGTCAGCGACTTTTCCTCCGAGCGACGCAATCTGGCAATACAGCTTGGCGCGGACTATGCGCTTGACCCCGCCGATCCAGAATTCGTCAAAAAAGCCGTAGAACTCACCGATGGACGGGGACCGGACGGCGTGGTCGAGGTCACTGGATACATCCCTGCACTCCAACAGGCGCTCGAATGCATCGCATGGCAGGGACGCATCTCGCTGCTCGGCTGCACGCGTATCTCCGACCAGCCCATTGACTTCTACAAGTTTGTCCACAGCCGTGGCATCATCCTAATTGGCACACATACACTGACCCGTCCCTCCGTGGACTCACGCCCCGGACAATGGACGGAGTTTGACGACTACCGCACGTTTTTCAAACTCCTCCAGGCAGGCAAACTCCAGGTCGAGCCGATTATCCATGAAGTTGTCTCGCCACAAGACGCCGCAACCGTTTACGACCACATCGGAAACGCATCGAACCCGCCTGTTGGCATCCTCTTCGATTGGACAACCTTTGAATAGTCACATACCACCATGAAACCCGTCCGCGTCGCACAGATTGGCATTCTTCACGAGCACGCCCATGGCAAGATGGACACCCTCAGAAATCTGCCAGAGTTCTTCGAAGTGGTCGGCTACGTGGATGACCGCGACTTCTCCCGCACGCCAAGTTATCAGCCCGAGTTGGATCGCCCCTACCAGGGACTTAAGCATTTTTCGCTGGAAGAGGCACTTGCCGACCCCACCATTGAGGCGGTCACCATCGAGGTTCCCAACAACGAGCTTGTGCCCATTGGTCTGCTATGCATGGAACGTGGTCTTGCCATTCATTTGGACAAGCCCGCCGGAGAAGAATTGATACCCTATAAAAAACTGCTGGACGGCTGCGAGGCCAAGCATCTCCCTTTTCAGATGGGCTATATGTTTCGGGGCAACCCCGCCTTCCTGTTCGCACGCCGCGCCATTCGCGAACATTGGCTTGGCGAGATCTGTGAACTCGAAATCGACATGAACCACAACTATGGAGGAGAGGTCTACCAGCAGTACCTGCGCAACTTCTCTGGAGGCATCATGTGGAACCTTGGCTGCCACCTTATCGATTTCGTCGTTAGTGCGATGGGACGACCATCCCATGTCACGCCCTTCCTGAAGTCTGCGCCCAGCGACTCAGAGGAAATCCACAACAACGGCCTGGCAGTCCTTGAATACCCTCATGCCACCGTGACAATACGCGCCTGCAGTCGCTGTGGACGACCATCCCGACGGTTGCGTGTCGTCGGCACAAGAGGAAGGCTTGATTTGGAACCACTGGAGCGCTTTGATGGTCAACCACTTGAAATCCATCTAAATCTGGACGCCCCCGCCGACGGCTACTCTGCTGGTTATCACAGCGTGCGTTTCCCCCCGCAAACCGACCGCTATGCGGCACAGCTCATCGAGTGGGCGCGAGTAATCCGCGACGAAACCGAACCATCATATTCCTTCGAGCATGACTATCTCGTCCACGAAATCACCCTCGCGGCCGCCGGATATCAGTAGCCAGCGTCCGATTATAATCATGGGAATTATCCTGCGCTGCCAACGTGGAATCTCGTGTGACGGCACGGTCTGCTGGAAATGCTTCACCAGCCGACCGATCTCCGCCATCATCGCGCGTTCATGAAATAACCGAAGAAGGCTACGTCGGCAATACTCGCAGAAGCAAAAGAATGTTGACAGGATGCCGTTTTTATGAACCGTTCTGATTGGCTGCGTTTTTCCATGTACGCACGCGACCAAATAGGGAGGTATGCCCCCACCCCCTACGATGGTAATGTAATGCGGTTTTCAATGGTTGCAAGTCTCTTGCCGGGAAAGG
>JAFXSU010000182.1 GCA_017525435.1 Victivallales bacterium | reverse complement strand
TGAAAGAGGGAAAAGCGGTAGATTGTATGCCGCTGGCGGCAGAAATCCTTGGGATTTGTGGGTGGCTATGTTTCCCAAGCGGGTTCCCAATTGCACTTCTACAATTCTATGGGGAGCTGCCGCCCCCCGTGCCTCTGCCGCTTGAAAACCTGGCTTAGTCAGGTGCCTTCACGGGGAGCAGGGCGTTGGTAGATGGGACGGGGGATTGTCGCGGTGGTTTAATTTCTATATAACTTATTTGTAATAAATATATTATATTAAATTTTGTTAAAACAGGTCATGCTGTACCAGAAGCTGGCGGTAGTTCTCCAGCAGATGCGCCTTTGACAAGATGCCCAGGAACCGCCCGTTGTGGCTGATTGCGATGACATCGGCGTTGGTCTGGTCAAAGATTCGCGCAGCATCCCCGACGGTCGCGGTATCCGGCAAGACCGGAGGGATGGGGCCCATGAAGTCATCGACGATCAACTGGTCATAGAGCCGGGTGTCAAGGATGAAAGGTCGCAGATGCCGTTCGCTGACCATGCCGATAAGCCGTCCATCGTCATCGAGGACGGGGAAGACGCTCTGGCGGCTTCTCATCAGTGTCTTGATCATATTTCGGAAGGAGTCCATCTGGCTAAGTGTGTAGTAGTTCCGATCAGCCAAGTCACCGACTTTCGTCATCTCCTGGTCATCCAAGGTCGGCGGGAGGGCAGGGGGTTGCTGGGCGGTTCTTTGCGAATTGGTGACGGCAAAATATAAATTGTTTCCACTGAATAATTTGCTAGTAAAAGTCGCCAAGGCGACCACGACCATAAGAGGAACGAAGAGACCATATCCGCTGAGCATCTCCGCAATGAGGAACATCCCCGTGAGGGGGGCGTGCATCACTCCGGCCAGCATTCCCGCCATTCCGGCCGCCATGCAGTTGAGGGCTGGAATGGTTGTGACGTTGAGCTGTTGGAGCGTCAGGTAGAAGAAGCCACCTAGAAAACACCCCGTGACAAGCGATGGCGCGAACATCCCGCCATCGCCACCGGCGGCGGTAGAACAGGTGGAGACGACGGGCTTGAGCAACGCAAGTACCAAGAGCATGAGGATCAGCAGGGCAGGATTTCCTGCGGTGGAGAAGGGCAGCATGCCTGCGGGCAATTCCTCAATATGGTTGGACAATAGGCTGGCAATAAAGTTGAAGCCCTGCCCTGCCAGGGCCGGCAATAACAGGAAGGCGACGTAAAGCAGACTCGCGCCGAGCAGTCCGCGCATCCAGCGACCGCCGGGGAGTTTCGCACTTGTCCGCGAAACCATCACCGCACAGCGGATGACCATTGCCGCGCAAGCACCACTGGCCAGACCAATCACTGCATAGATCCAGAGGTTGCCCATTTTCCAGGTGTAGTCGATGCTCGGGAAATTTACAGGCAGATGGCAAAGCTGGCTGACCACGGCACCGGCGGCGGCGGCGATGAGCAGGGGGATGAGCAGAACTGCGCTTGAGGAGGAGAGCAGCACCTCACAGGCGAAGAGCGCACCTGTCAGCGGCGCATTGAAGATGGCGGCGATGCCGGCGCTTGCTCCGGCGCATAGGAGCAGCGTGCAGCTCTCGGCAGAGAGATGGAGTTTCCGTCCCAGCCAGTCGCCGATGGCGGAGCCGGTGAGGGCACTGGGGGCTTCCATGCCTGCGGAGATGCCCATCCCCACCGCCACACCGCTGGTCAAGATGTGGCAGAAGGTGTGGTAGCGGTGGATTTTCTTGCCAGGATGCCGCGCCTCGCGGATGGCCGGCCAAAGGCTTATCTCGTAGCGCTTGTGCCGGAAGAATATCTCCATGAACAGGATGCAGAGAAAAATACCAAGGGCGGGAAGGGCAGGAGCGACCCATTCCGCCGCCGCGCCCGAATGCTCCACCACCCATCCGCAAAAGTGTCGGCAGTGCTTCGCCACCTCATGCATCAGCACCGCCGCCGCGCCGGAGAGCGTCCCCACCACTACGCATAACGACAACATCATCACACGCAGGGCGTCAGCATGGCGCCAGGAGTAATGCCAAGTGTGGCGGTTTAGGAAATCTGGTAACTTCATCATGGGGCGACAAGTGCCAAAAGAACTACATTTTTGCCAAGAAGCCAGTTATACTTCAATGTAGGCACTATATTTAAAGCAATTCACTGGAAAGGCGACTGACATAACATAATTCCTTTTCCAGCATCTTCCTCGCTTTTGCGGAAGATGTCCGTGCCTGCCGACGCGAATCGTCTGGTCAGGCTGCATTTCACCCCATCACCCCTGATATGGAAAATCCCCGATTACGTGTCCTGCTGCTCTGCGGCGGACAATCCACCGAACACGAAATCTCTTTGGAGTCCTGCCGCTCGGTTGTGGCGGCAATTGACCGCGAGCGCTTTTTGCCTATCGTGGCGGGCATCACCCGCGATGGCATCTGGCAGTACTATGGTGAAGAGGAATTCGCCGATGATGCCGATGATCCGGCGAAAATCCACCTGAAAAGTGGAGCGCCTGTCTGCTTCCCCGGACGAGCCGCCAAAGGCGCGGTCCTGCATGTCGAGGGGCTGACGGAGACGGTGCCTTTCGATGTCGCCTTCCCCGTGCTCCATGGAATGCATGGCGAGGACGGAACGGTGCAGGGACTCTTTGAGATGTTCGGCGTGCCATACGTGGGTTGCGACTATACTTCCTCTGCCAACTGCATGGACAAGGACATCACGAAGATTCTCCTGAACTCCGCCGGGTTGCGCACTGCCAACGCATTGGTGGTGAGACGGGGCGAGTCGCTTCCCGCCGACTACATCGAGGAGCGGCTCGGGTTGCCGGTCTTTGTGAAACCCGCCCGCACCGGTTCGTCGGTCGGCATCAGCAAAGTCAAGAAACTCGAGGATCTGGATTCGGCGTTGAAGGAGGCGTTCAAATACGACAACAAGGTTTTGCTGGAGGAGTGCATCGTAGGGCGCGAAATCGAATGTGATGTGCTGGAGCGTCCTGACGGACAGCTCTTCGTGGCGCAGCCCGGCGAGGTCATTCCCCATGAGGAATTCTACAGCTACTCCGCCAAATACCTCAACGCCGACGGCGCGACCATCGAGGCGGAGGCGGATTTGTCCGAAGAAGATGCAGAAGAGGCCAAACGTCTGGCTGCCAAGGCATTCCATGTGCTTGGCTGCGGGGGGATGGCGCGCATCGACTTTTTCCTGTCCGAGCAGAGCGAGTGGGTGCTCAACGAGGTCAATACCATTCCTGGTTTCACGAGCATCTCGCTTTACCCGCGGATGATGAAGAACTCCGGCATCGACTACGCCGATCTCATCACGATGCTTCTAGAGGGCGCCGTAGCTCGCCAGCAGGCCAATATCCTAGCTCTTCAATAGGAAATCCGATTTCCAAGTTTCCTCTCACTCTCAATTTCTCCATACTTCCATGAAAAAGATTCTTACCTTCGGCATCACGCTTCTAGTGGTTGTACTTCTGACTGGTTGCGCCTCAACCTATCCGGTTGGCCTGGCATACACGAATCTCCGCCTGCCGGTCACGGTGGGGGACACCACTTCCGGCTATACCAAGATCGGCGTGGCGGAATCCCATTCCATCCTTTCGCTGATTGCGGTAGGAGATTCGTCTGTCACGGCGGCTTGCGCCAACGACAACATCAAGAAAATCCACCACATCGACTGGGAGGTAGAGAGCTTCTTCGGCTTGTGGTCCACTTACAAGACGGTCGTTTACGGCGAGTAAAATTGTCGTGAATTGACCAGAATTGTCCAGCCCTGTCGGATTAAATCGACAGGGCTTTTTCATTATGCTGTGTTGCCCAAGAAGGGTGCCTAATTGCAATTCTACAATTCTACGGGAGCTGCCGTCCCCGTACCCCTGCTGTTTGAAACCCCTGGCTTAGTCTATGGCATTTCATTGAAATCATTGCTGTCCAAAAAATGTGACTTTGTGCTTTTTACGCACGACAAAAGCAAGGCAATGTTTCAAAGAGGGTGATTTTATCCAGCCAGCATCGGCATCGATTTTTGCATATACACGCATGCGCACGCGCAAAGCATATACCATATCGTATGATTGAAAAGGACTTCTGGGTATGCTGGGTTCTTTCCTGTATCTTTGGCAATCAGCGTCTCCGGAGGCTCCTTCGCTTCAAAGGCGGGACCTCTCTTTCCAAAGTGTTCCACCTGATTGAACGCTTCTCCGAAGACATCGACTTGATTCTGGATTGGAGGGAAGTGACACAGGACGATCCGATGAAGGAAAGAACCAATGCGCAACAGGACAAGTTCAACAAGCGCATGCAGGAAGAATCGGCCGGTTATATCAGCACCACGCTGAAGGAACAAATTGCATCTGTCTTTGGCGGCGAATGCCATGTCAAGGCCGATGCAGAAGACGGTCACATCATCTGGATTGAGTATCCCCACGATGACAGCGACAGCTACATCCTTCCACGTGTCAAACTGGAGATTGGCCCGTTGGCCGCCTGGGTTCCACACCACGCCTTTCCCGTCATGCCATACGTGGGAGAGGCGTTGCCAGAACTAGGCATTCAGGCCTTCGATGTCCCGACCATCCTTGCGGAACGAACCTTCTGGGAAAAGGTGACGATTCTGCATCAGGAGCATTTCCGTCCTGAAAAACTGACTGTTCCCTCCCGTTTCTCGCGGCACTACTACGACTTGTTCAAGATGTCGTCCACGGCGGTTTGCCCAAACGCCATGGCAGACACGGAACTTCTCCGCAAGGTCGTGGACTTCAAACGCAAGTTCTATCCACGGACCTGGGCAAGATACGATCTGGCGAACCCAGGGGACATCAGGCTCATGCCGCCCGAACACAGCATGAAGCCGCTTGCCGATGACTACGCCCTGAACGTGGACTTTCGGCCCAAGATTCAGACGAACGTGCAGAAACCGCAGAAAACGGATCAGCTCCTGCCGGGAGCCGATGCCGTTCCCGAAGGCGCTCCGCTGGAAAGGGCCAACGCCAAGAGCATCGTCCGGGAGCTGGACGTGCTGCTCTTGAATGCGGCGGGCAAGTCGGTGTCCGCAGACGCCGCACAGAATGTCAGGACGGTGAACAAGTCGCTGATTGACAACGGCGTGTTGACCCAAAAGGAGGCCGACAAACTCAATGAGCTCGCCGACGACGCGGCGGAGAAGCTCAGGGCACTCGACAAGTTTTCCGGACGGGATCTGGCCAAGGCGCTGATGGGAAATCTGCCCAAAGCGCCTTATATTATGGCAGATGCTCCATAGAGAAGCAAAACGGCATTTGCGCCGTGGGGAGGCCAAAGATGGTGAAACGCCTTGAAATCAACGACAACACTGCCGAAGCGGTATATTACCAGTTTCTACATACCGCCACAACTTTGGTAGAAGCAAACAAGCAGTTTGATGCCTGGGCGCAAAAGAACGGCTACGGAAAATTGGCAAGTGTAATCTATCCCGCCCTCCCGGAAGCCGACAAAATCCGTATGCAGGGGTTCCGCTGGATGAAATATGCGCATGCGCACGGGGTGAATCTCCACCCGAGAACAGATGCGGAAAGGGCGATCACGCGCAAGTTCCTAAAGAAATTTGAGGAGCTTGATGTGCAACCCGCCCGGGCAGACGCTGGAATTCCGTCACACTACCAAACGATTATTGAGCGTCCAAGTAGAACCATCGTCTGATCGGGCAGACGCTGGAATTCCGTCACACTACCAAACGCTGGCTTGTCTTCAAGAAAACCGAAAGTCTGATTGTGGTTCAGGGGCTGATGGCTCTGGGACAGTCGCAAATGACAACGGAGCATGTCCATCTCCTTTATAAGAGGTTTACCATAGAGAC
>JAFXSU010000181.1 GCA_017525435.1 Victivallales bacterium | reverse complement strand
GAGCGGCGGCCTTCTTTGCGGGAATGGCGGGCTTCTTCGCCACGGGCTTCGCGGGAGCGGCGGGCTTCTTTGCCACGGGCTTCGCGGGAGCGGCGGGCTTCTTCGCGGGAGCCACAGGCTTCTTTGCCGCAGGCTTCGCGGGAGCCGCAGGCTTCGCGGGAGCCACAGGCTTCGCGGGAGCCACAGGCTTCTTTGCCGCAGGCTTCGCGGGGGCGGCAGCCTTCTTCACGACGGGTTTCTTCAGATTGTTTTTGGCGCTATTTTTCATTTCGTTCTCCCCGTATTGGCAACAATGGCGTCAACTATTTGTACAAAAGCTTGGGCAGTTGCGGTTTTACCGTAACTGTAAACAAAAGGCTTTCCGGCATCTCCCGCCTGGCAGATCTGTGGATCAACCGGCAGTCGTCCGAGGAACGGCACATTATACTTGGCGGCAAGCGCCTCGCCGGCACCTTCGGAGAAAATCTGAGTAATCTCGCCACAATGCGGACAGGCGAAGCCACTCATGTTCTCCACAATGCCAAGCACCCGGTAATGGACTTGTTCTAGAAAATTCAAGGACTTGCTCACATCCACTGCCGCGACCTGCTGAGGCGTGGTCACGACAATTGCGCCGTCCGCCTGCGGAAGCAACTGGCAGACCGACAACGGCTCGTCCCCGGTACCAGGCGGGGCATCAATGACCAGGTAGTCCAACTCCCCCCAGGCGACTTCGGAGAGCAACTGCTGGATCACGGAGTATTTCACCGGCCCGCGCCAAATCACCGCCTGGTCCTGGCTGTCCAAGGAAAAGCCAATGGACATCACCTTGACATTCCCCATAGTCACTGGAAGCAGTTTTTCGCCGTCGCTTTCCAGCGTATGATCTTCCAGACCAAGCATCTTTGGAATGCTAGGTCCATGCAGGTCCACATCCAGCAAACCAGTCACATAGCCATCCAGTGCCAGGCTCATCGCCAGATTGGTGGCCACGGTGCTTTTGCCCACTCCGCCCTTGCCAGACATCACCAGCAGGATGTGTTTCACTCCCAAAAGGTTGTCATGTAGTTTGCGTTTCTCATCGGCACATTTTCCGCCGCAGGTGCTGCAACTTTGGCCGCTGGGACAAGTTGATTCAGAGGTATTCTCAGTCATGGCAATGGATTGCCCAAAAAGAAAAATCGTTGTACGAACCGCCCCGACAATTGAAACAACCACCGAGGTCGGCAGAAACCCTCCCGAATACCGATTGTCAATCCAGCATTTTCAAGGAGGCGAAAGTTTGGGTATTATATTACCTCAAATCACAATTTGCAACACAATCTCGTTATTTTTCTGTTTTTTCTATGAAATTTGCTTGTAAAGCCGTCATTTTTGATTTGGACGGCACTCTGCTCAATACCATTCCCGCTCTGCTTCGAACCAGCAACCTGACTTTGGCAAAGTTCGCTCTGCCCCCCATTGGCGAGGCCGAAGTC
The DNA here is from genome assembly GCA_017525435.1 of Victivallales bacterium. Classification (GTDB taxonomy): domain Bacteria; phylum Verrucomicrobiota; class Lentisphaeria; order Oligosphaerales; family Oligosphaeraceae; genus RGIG1601. The sequence goes on along the minus strand of JAFXSU010000181.1, from coordinate 3,243 downwards.
CGGCAATTTGCGGGCGACGGCGTCATCAAACTCGTCGAGCGTTTCCTTGTGCATTCCGGCGGAGTGGACGCATGTCGTAATTTCTTGCCGCAGGCCTGCCAAGCCTACCAGGAACTTTTTGCTGAAAATTGCATGTTTGGCGTTCAGCCATACGACGGAATGCCCGAGACACTTCAGGCCATGCGCCAAGCCGGTCTTCGTCTGGCAGTGTTGACCAACAAGTCGCAAGACCGCGCAGAAGACAACATCTTTGGACTTTTCGGAACCAGCCTCTTTGATGTCATCTGCGGAATCACGCCACAACGCACCCCAAAACCCGATGCCACTGCGCTTCTGGAAGTTGTGAGCCAATGGGAACTCACTCCGGCCCAATGCCTTTACGTGGGAGACACCAATACCGACATGCAGACCGCACAGAATGCCTCGATGCCGAAAGCAGGTGCGCTCTGGGGCTTCCGCACCCGCGAGGAGCTTGCGCGTTTCTCGCCCGAATACCTTGTGGAACGGCCGACAGACCTACTTCCGATTGTTCAATAGATATAACCTGAAATACGCTTTGTTACACAAGAAGGCACCGGATTGCACTTCTACAAATTCTACGGGAGCTGCCGCCCCCGTACCCCTGCAGCTTGAAAAAACGGCATAGTAAAGTGCCATCACGGGGAATATAGCTAAAGCCTAAAGCTTAAACCTGTGTTCCCCATGTAGGGGATCTACTTGAACCTTCACCCTATCCAAACTGCGGAATCTGTCGAGGCATTCAAGTTTTAAGCCTAAAGCGATGAAATAAAACTGTAATGCCGGACGGTCAGAATTGTTCCAACCGCCCGGCAATTTTTGTCGAAAGTCGTAGAGAAGTCAGCCGTTATGCCTGCTTGTCTTTGACGGCTTCCTCATAAACGCCCAGTTTGGTCTTCAGTGTGGAGATCATCGACAGCAGCTTGGCAACCTGGTCTTTGAGGTCGCCGCCTTTGTCGCCAAGCAAATCCATTGCCGAAAGCCCCTTGAGCTTTTCCTGAAGTCCTGCCAATTCAGTGTTTTTGCCGGCAAGCATCGCCGTAACCTTTGCGATAAGATCCTTCAAGCCATTGAGATCAAGTTTCGCGGCTTCGGCGGCGGCCTCTTTCTTGTCCTGCTCGGTATTGGTGGAAGCGCCCATCAGGTTGGTCAGATCATCCAAAAGTCCCATTGTGAATACTCCTTACTGCTGGTGAAAATGAAACGACAGCTCCAGAGAAACTGGAAAAACAACTGGCGTTAGCGTGATATCCTATAATATATTGTTAAAAGAACAATTCCCCGCCAATGCGAAGTGCGAAAAAGAAATTATGTTAAGGCAACGGACCAATTCAACGGAGGCATTTTCCATGGGAACACATTCATTTGAAGAACTTGAAGGCATCCTTGCACCCTGCGGACAAAACCATTTGCTACGCTTCTGGAACCAACTCTCCCCAGAGCAGCGCAACCAACTGGGCGATCAAATCTGCTCCATCGACTGGAAGCAGGTTGTCCAGTGGAGCAAGACCGCCCTCAGCGACGCCGGTTCCACCGCCATTCCCTTCGATCGGCTGACACCCGCGAAATACGTTCCTCTCCAACCGGAGACAACGGCGGATGCAACGCGCCTTCAGGAGGCACGCGCGGCTGGCGAGGCACTCCTGCGGGCTGGAAAAGTCGCCTGCTTCACCGTCGCCGGCGGCCAAGGCACTCGCCTGGGCTACGATGCCCCCAAGGGCACCTACTGCTTCTCTCCTCTGCGCAACAAGTCGCTCTTCCAATATTTTGCGGAAGCCATTCTGCGCAACCAGGAAAAGTATGCGACCACGCTCCCATGGTACATCATGACCAGTCCCGCAAATCACGCGGACACCATTCGCTTCTTCGAGCAAAACCAGTATTTCGGTCTCCTCCCGCAGAATGTCCGATTCTTCATTCAGGGAACCCTGCCAGGCTTCGGACTGGACGGCAAGGCACTGCTCGCCGCCCCCGACTCCCTTGCGCTCTTCGCCAATGGGCACGGCGGAACCTTCGCCGCCCTCAAGGACTCCGGAACCCTCGATGACTTGGAGGCTCGCGGCATCGACTATCTGGCCTATTGGCAAGTGGACAACCCGATGGTCACCGTCTGCGACCCACTCTTCATCGGTCTGCATCACCTCACCGGCTCCGAAATGTCCAGCCGATGCCTCATCAAACGGGACGCCATGGAGAAACTCGGTCACTTCACCCTGCTTGACGGCAAACTGATGATCGTCGAATACAGCGACATGCCAAAGGAGCTGCTTGAACAACGGGATCCCGACGGACGCCTCACGTTCCGCCCCGGCTCACCCGCCATCCACATTCTCAGCCGACAATTCATTCGACGCCTCACGGACGGCGTCTTCGCACTCACGCCCCACCGCGCCAACAAAAAAATCAGTTTTGTGGACGAGCAAGGCACTCTGGTCCAACCTACTGCGCCAAATGGCGTCAAGTTGGAGTTCTTTATCTTCGATGCGCTGCCCTTGGCACACAACCCGCTGATTTTGGAGGCCGACCGCGCAGAGGAGTTCTCCGCCATCAAGAACGCCGAGGGAAACGACTCGCCGGAATCCTGCCGGGCGGCTCTCCTTGAACGAACCGCGAAATGGCTGGAGCAGGCCGGAGTCAAAATCCCGCGAAAAGCGGATGGCACGCCAGACGTAACCATCGAAATCTCCCTGCGCCGTGCCGTCTGCGCCGAGGATATCGCCGAACTTGTCCAAAAAGGCGCCATCCCCCGGTCGTTCGCTCCCGGTGATCAATTCGCTCTGGACTAGCCCATGGAAGCAGATTTTCATTCCATCTTCACTCTGAATGACTTGCGTGACGATGACGAGGCGGTGGCCACGGCTCTGCTCCAGAGTTGTCGCCGCCAAAACGCACGCCAAGCCATCGCCCTCTGCCAGTTGGGCGACCGGGTTGTCATCACCTTGCACCCTGCCAGCCAGCCGCCCGCAGACCTGCGCTTCGTCCATCTGCACACCCCTGACCTCGACACAATGCTCGCTTGCCTCCACGAACGATGGATGGGAGGCTACGAGCCTGTCGGAATGGTCTCGGATCAAGACGAGGAGGGAATTTTCCACGGTTTCCTGCTGGTGCAGAAAGCTCAAGACGAATCCCTCTGACGATGACCGAAACCGACAGCCCCATGCCACCCCAAAAGCACCATGTCGTCACGGCTTTGGGAAAGTTGTGCCTGCCTGTCGTCGCCGG
>JAFXSU010000018.1 GCA_017525435.1 Victivallales bacterium | reverse complement strand
GGTCGGCATCCCCGGCAGTAGGTTGCGGATACTGATCGGCGAGAAGCCGACAGAAGTCCATCATCGTCTGTTCACGTTCGGCGAAGGAGATTTCGCTAGTCCATGCCCAGGCAACCGATAATGGCGTTTCGCCTCGGCCAATGGAGCCGTAGGCATTGAGTTCGACATGTGCGACCTGGATGGAATGGATGGTCTCCGCACCGAATTTTAGCGGAAGGCGCATCGTGACGGGGATGAAGTCAAGCGAACTATGCATTGAGTTGTGCGGGAAGGATGTCCAGGCCGATATCGATGGCCTTGGCTGAATGGGTAAGGGCACCGGAAGAGATGTAGTCGAGACCGAGATTGCGCATGGAGGGCAGGCGCTCCAAGGTGATGTTGCCAGAGGCCTCGGTTTTGGCACGCCCGCCGATGAGCTGGATGGCCTCGGCCATCATCTCGTTGGACATGTTGTCTAAAAGAATATATTCCACATTGGCATCGGCGGCCTCGCGGACATCTTCCAGAGAGTCCGCCTCGACCTCGATTTCCAGTTGCGGATACTTTGCGCGGCAGGCCGCGACCGCCTTGCCGATGGAATGTGGTCCGCCCACGGTCTTGGCCATCTCGCGGTGGTTGTCTTTAATCATAATGCGGTCGAAAAGTCCAATGCGGTGGTTCTGGGCACCGCCGGTGAGAACTGCGTATTTTTCGAATCGGCGGAGTCCTGGCGTGGTTTTGCGCGTGTCGAGGAGCTTGGTCTTGCAGTCGGGGCCAAGGGCATCGACATATCGGCGGGTGATGGTGGCAATGCCACAGAGACGTTGCAGGAGGTTCAGCGCGGTGCGCTCCCCAGTCAAGATGGTTCGTGCGTCGCCCGAAACGGTCGCAAGACGTGTGCCGGGTTGCGCCTGCGTGCCTTCTGCAATCAGCGCAGTCAATTTGACGGTGGGGTTCAGCATTTGGAAAAGCACCGCAATGACCGGCAGACCGCAGACCACGCATTCCTGACGGGTAACAAAATGCGCTTCGGTGCACAGGCCTTCCGGCACGATGGCCAGTGTGGTCGCATCGCCAGAGCCGACGTCTTCTTCGATGGCACGGCGACAGAGTTCCTGGATGTCGGATTCCGCTAGGTAGCTTGGTAAATTCATAATCTATTTGTAATCAAGAAGTTATTACTATTTTAACAAAGGTTTCAGGTATTGCCCGGTATAGGAGGCCTTGCACTTGGCGACCTCCTCGGGCGTGCCGGTGGCAATCACCTTTCCGCCCAAGTCTCCGCCTTCTGGCCCCAGGTCGATGAGGTAGTCGGCGGTCTTGATGACATCGAGGTTGTGTTCGATGACCAAGATGGTGTTGCCTTGGTCGCGCAGTTCGGTCAGGACCTTGAGGAGCTGCTCGATGTCGGAGAGATGGAGTCCGGTGGTCGGCTCGTCCAGAATGTAAAGGGTATGTCCTTTGGGGCGTCGCGAGAGTTCGGTGGCGAGCTTTACACGTTGTGCCTCGCCTCCGGAAAGAGTGGTGGCTGGCTGCCCAAGGTGGATGTAGCCCAGTCCGACATCCCGCAGGGTTTTCAGCTTGTTGTAGAGTCGCGGGAGATTTTGGAAGAAGTCACATGCCTCGCTGACGGTCATGTCGAGTACCTCGGCGATGTTGCGGCCTTTGAAGCGCACGTTGAGCGTCTCGGCGTTGTAGCGCTGACCGTGGCACTGTTCGCAAGGCACATAGATATCCGGAAGAAATTGCATTTCGATCTTCTTGATGCCGTCGCCGGCACAGACCTCGCATCGTCCGCCCTTGACATTGAAGGAGAATCTCCCTGGCTTGTAGCCGCGCAGCTTGGCGTCGTTGGTCATGGAGAAGACCTCGCGGATGAGGTCGAAGAGCCCGGTGTAGGTTGCGGGGTTCGACCGCGGGGTCTTGCCGATGGGACTTTGGTCGATGACAATCATCTTGTCCACGTTCTCCAGTCCTTCGACCGCCTTGCACTTGCCCGGCGGCTCGTCCTGGATGCCCAGGTGTTGGTTGATGGCACGGCGCAGGATGTGGTTGACCAGCGTGGACTTTCCGGAGCCGGAGACACCAGTCACGCAGCAGAAGGTGCCCAACGGTATCTTGACGTTGAGTTTCTTGAGGTTGTGCTCCTCCGCCCCCTTGATGACCAGGAATTTACCATTGCCGACCAGACGCTTCGACGGCACTGCGATGGTGCGCTTCCCGCTGATGAACTGTCCCGTCACGGACGCCTGGCATTTGGCGACCTCGGCGGGTGTTCCTGCGGCGACGAGATGCCCGCCATCCTGTCCGGCTCCGGGCCCCAAGTCCACGAGATAGTCGGCGGATTTCATGGTGTCAAGGTCGTGTTCGACAACGATGACGGTGTTTCCAAGGTCGCGGAGGTGCTTGAGGCTGTCGAGCAGTCGGTCGTTGTCGCGCTGATGGAGTCCGATGGAAGGTTCGTCAAGGATGTAAAGGACACCGACGAGTCCGGAGCCGATCTGGCTGGCGAGTCGGATTCGCTGGCTTTCTCCGCCGGAAAGACTTCCGCTTTCGCGGTTGAGGGTTAGGTAGTTCAGACCGACCTGCTTGAGAAAACCCAATCGATTTTTGATTTCCTTGAGGAGTTCGCCACCGACATGCTGCTGGTGCTCGGTGAGCTGTAGTGTCTGGAGGAATTCCAAAGCACCGTCGATGGAGAGCGAGCAAAACTGGTGGATGTTCAGACCGCCGATGGTGACGGCCAGGTATTCCGGCTTGAGGCGCTGACCGTGGCACTCGTGGCACTCCTCGTAAGTCATCACGGCCTCCAGACGTGCACGGAGGTCCTCGTTGTCGGTCTCGCGGATACGTCGCACGAGGTTCGGGATGATGCCCTCGAAGGGCTTGCGCCACTCGTGCATCCTGCCTTTCATCCAGTAGTCGAATTCAATGATTTCCTCGCCGGAGCCGTAGAGCAGAATGTGACGGATTTCCTCCGGCAGCTTGTTCCAGGCAGTGGTGAGGCTGAAGTGGTAGTGTTCTGCCAGGCAACGCAGGTAGTGATTGAAAAGCATGATGACATGGCGGGGACCACGCCGCCACAGCGGCACTGCGCCGCGGCGCAGCGAGAGCGTGGGGTCGGGGACGACGACCTCCGGGGTGAAGGTCATCCGCTTGCCCAGTCCGTCGCAGCCTGGGCAGGCGCCGAAGGGCGAGTTGAAGGAGAAATTGCGCGGGAGCAATTCGCCGAAAGAGAGTCCGCAGTCGGGACAGGCTAGCTTTTCGCTGATGAGTTCCTCGTGCCATCCGCCTGGGAGGTCGGGGGCCTCCAGCATCACGCCGAGAACGCCGTCGCCGCGCTTGAGCGCGAGTTCCACGGAGTCGTTGAGGCGTCCGCGATCCAGCTGGTCGCCAGTGACCAGTCGGTCCACCACGGCCTCGATGGTGTGGCGGAGCGTCTTCTTGAGCTTGGGTTCGGAGTCCAGCGAGACGAGCTGGCCGTCAATGCGTGCCCGCACAAAACCGTCTCGCCGCATTTGCGCAAGAATTTCGACATGCTCACCCTTCTTGCCGCGAACGTATGGTGCCAGAATCATCAGCTTGCGACCAGGCGTGTATTTGAGAATTTTCTCGCAGATGGTGTCTGCGCTCTGGCTGGTGATTTCACGGCCGCAATTGGGGCAGTGCGGGGTTCCCAGGTGTGCGTAGAGCAAACGCAGGTAGTCGTAGATTTCCGTAGTGGTGGCGACGATGGAGCGAGGTGAGGAACCCGCCACGCGTTGTTCTATGGCGATGGCTGGGGAGAGGCCTTCAATGTGTTCGACCTGCGGCTTCTGAAGACGGTCCAGGAACTGCCGCGCGTAGGCGGAGAGGCTCTCGACATAGCGACGCTGCCCCTCTGCATATAAGGTGTCGAAGGCCAGCGAACTCTTGCCCGAACCGCTGGGACCGGTGATGACTACCAATTGGTTGCGCGGTATGGTCAGCGTGAGGTTCTTCAGGTTGTGCTGGCAGGCACCTTGGATGACGATATTGTCCATAGTTGTCAAAAGATTGGGGATTCCCTTTAATATAATGAGATATTTGCAATCTTTCAGTTCACTTAATTAGGAGGCGTCAAATGAACCAGCTTTCTATTGTAGTGTGCAACTCACACTAGGCATCACACTATTTACCTGGACATGGATAATTTGATGCCAAGGTTGCAGTAATCCGATAAAACTACAGTTCCAAGGCAAAAATCATAGGAAAACTAAGATTCCGTTTCCTTTCCCGGCAAGAGACT
>JAFXSU010000180.1 GCA_017525435.1 Victivallales bacterium | reverse complement strand
GACGCATCGCAAGGCGTTCAGGCGCAGACCATCGCGAACCTCAATCTGGCGTTGGAGCAGAACCTCACCATCATCCCCGTCATCAACAAGATCGACCTGCCATCGGCGGATGTGCCGATGTGCCTGGAGCAACTGGAGGAGCTGCTGACCATCCCAAAGGAGGAGGCTCTGCTGGTCTCCGCACGCGCCGACCTGGGCATCGATGAACTCATGGAGGCCGTGGTAGAGCGAATCCCGCCGCCCAAGACCACCGGCGACCGTCTCCAGGCGCTGGTCTATGACTCGCTCTTCGATGACTACCGCGGCGTGGTCACCTACGTGCGCATCGTCAACGGGCAGGTCCGCCCCAAGACGCCTATCCGACTGATGGCGACCGACATCACGACCGATGTGAAGGAAGTCGGCTATTTCACCCCGCGGATGAAGGCGGTCGAGGAACTGGGCCCCGGCGATGTCGGCTACATCATCACAACGCTCAAGAGTCCCAAGGACATCAAGGTAGGCGACACGGTTACCAGCGGTGCTCCGGGCATGGGCGCCACCGAAGCGCTTCCAGGTTTCAAACAGTCGGTCCCGATGGTCTTCAGTGGCATCTATCCCATTGAGGCAGACCAGTATGAACAACTGAAGTTCAACATCTCGAAACTTCAGCTCAACGACCCCGCGTTCATTGCCATCCCGGAGAACTCCATCGCACTCGGCGCGGGCTTCCGATGCGGCTTCCTCGGACTGCTCCACATGGACATCGTGCAGGAACGCCTCCGCCGCGACTACGACATGGACCTCATCCTCACCTACCCGTCCGTCGAATACCACGTCTATCTGAAGGACGGCACGATGAAAAAGGTGGACAACCCGCTCTACATGCCGGATGCAAGCACCATCGAGCACACCGAGGAACCCATGATCAAGAGCCAGATCATCTCCCCCGTGAAGTTCATGGGCGCCATCATGAATCTGGTCATGGACAAGCGAGGCATTGTGCTGAAGACCGACAACGTGGATGCCAACCACGTGATGATCACCGCGCGGATGCCCCTCCATGAAATTGTACTGGACTTCTACGACAAGCTCAAGACCATCACCCGCGGATACGGCTCCATGGACTACACGCCCGACGGATACCAGCCCGGACCGATGGTCAAGCTGGAAATTCTGGTCAACGGCGAGGCAGTGGACGCCTTTGCCTCCATCTGCCATGCGGACCGCGCCGTGGAGCGCGCCCGCACCATCTGCAAGCGCCTGCGCGAAGCGATTCCCCCTCAGCAGTTCAAGGTCGCCCTTCAGGGGGCCATCGGCGGACGCATCATCGCCCGCGAGGACGTGCGCCAGTATCGCAAGGACGTGCTGGCCAAGTGCTACGGCGGCGACATCACCCGCAAGCGCAAACTTCTGGAAAAGCAGAAGGAAGGCAAGAAGCGCATGAAGCTCTATGGCAGCGTGAATATCCCGCAGGAGGCATTCATCGCCGTCCTGCGCAACGACGAGGAGAACAAGTAGCCCATGTCTCTCCCGATTGTCATCCTGCTCGACCTTCTGCTGATTTACTTCTTCTTCGGCAGTGACTTGGTGGAATGGCTCACACCGCCCAAAAAACGCCCCCGCCGGGAGTTCAAGGCACTGCTCAAAGGATTCCGCGCCCTCGTCCACCGCAACCGTGATCTGCTATCGGAACACCAGTTGGCAGCCACGGCAAATCTTCTGGGAGACGGCGCGAACCGCCTGGCCGCCAACGATGCCATCACGGCGGAGGATGTCAAGAAATACTCCGGGAAAATCGACGCGATGATGGCGACCCTGCCTGTCCCGCAGAATTTCCAGCGGATGCGCAATTGGGTAGAGACCATCGTGGTCTCCGCAGGTGTCGCCTTCGCCATCCGGAGTCTGCTCCTTTCGCCCTTCAGCATCCCGACCGGCTCGATGCAGCCCACCCTCTATGGCATCCACTATGTCGCAATGGACGCACCTGCCGCCCCCGGTTCCCTGAAACGCGCCTTCGACTACCTGAACTACTCACAGCGGCAGTTCCGGCTGGTCGCCCCCGCCGACGGTTCGCTTGACTACGAATCGCTACGTCCAGCAAAGTCCTACCCGCTTTTCCCCAACAGCGAACTGGAGTACCGTCCAGCGGTCGGCGCCCCCGTTACCTGGCGGCTTCCCGCCAATCTCACGGATGCCCAGAAGACGCTCCTTGAACTCTACGGCGATACCCTCCGTAACGCCGCGCGGGACAACTTTCCCGCATATATGGCAGGAGTGCGACCACAACTGCGCTTCAAGAAGGACGATGTGGTCTTCAACGGTGCCATGGAGTCCGGCGACCACCTCTTCGTGAACCGCCTGAGTCTCGCCTTTACCCCGCCACGCCGTGGACAAGTGATGGTCTTCATGACCAACGGGTTGAATTACAACGGCCAGCCACTTTCCGGCGACTACTACATCAAACGGCTGGTAGGACTCCCTGGCGATACCCTGAAAATCATCGACCGCGCACTGTGGGTGAAGCCCGCGGGCGAAGCCGATTTCCACAAACTTGATGCGGAAGACCACCCTGGTTTCGCCAAAATCAACTCCAAGGCCAATGGCTACAAGGGCTATGCGAACATTCTGTCTTCCAGCTATCTACGATTTGAGGGAGAAGAATTTACGGTTCCAGCCGAACATTACTTCATGTTGGGCGACAACACTGAAAACAGCCTAGACAGCCGTTTCTGGGGAGCCGTCCCACGCGAGAATCTTGTCGGCCGTCCTTGTTTCGTCTGGTGGCCCTTCTCCAAACACTTCGGCTTCGTAGACCGCCCCATGCCTCAGCCCTGATTCCCCTCGGAAACAAGCGGAAGTGCGACACTTTCCAATCTTTTTCATATCTTTACTTTTTTACCTTTTTACCTTTTCACCTTTACTTGATTTCCCCTCCGCGATAGAAGGCCAGCATCTGCTGATTATAG
>JAFXSU010000179.1 GCA_017525435.1 Victivallales bacterium | reverse complement strand
TGATCTTGCTGGTTCTGTTGATCTTGCTGGTTCTGTTGATCTTGCTGGTTCTGTTGATCTTGCTGGTTCTGTTGATCTTGCTGGTTCTGTTGATCTTGCTGGTTCTGCTGGTCCCGCTGGTCCTGCTGGTCCTGCTGCTGATTTTTCAGCTTTTCCTCCAATTTCTTTTTTAGTTGCAGAAGTTCTTTTCTGAGAATGCGTGAGCGTTTTGCGGATCTTCGAAGTGCTTTGGCAGGGATATTACGCGGCGGTGTCGTTTTCTCGAAAATTTTAATAGCCTCGCTGATTTCGTCAATTGACTGCCCTACGGTTTTCAAAATCGGCTCGATGCTTTGCGGATTTTCCTCGTTGAGAGCATCTTCTGCATCTTTTTTTGCCGTTATCCCTTTGGAATAAGCGATATTTCCGTGAAGCAAACTACACATGTCCTCAATGGCCTGGACACGATTTTTCCCGACGGAATTGAGGCGGAGGACATCCTTAATTTTATTTTCAGCCACCCCGAAATTTCCCAGACGGTAGTTTGCCAATGCACGATTGAACTCAAGTTCTTTCCAAATTGGAGTGCCTGTTTCATCTAATTCTTGGGCTGCCTGTTCATATTTAACAAGGGCATCAGCGGGGTTTTCAGTTAATAACGCATTGCCCTGTCGAAAGAGTTCGCGCGCGGTTTGGGCTTGCAGGGTGGTCGCAGAGAGAATCAGAAGGAGTATCGGGAGCATTGCGGTGCGGCGGCGTTGCGGGAGGAGCGCGGCGATGGCGAGAAGGAGCATCGCCGTCCCGAGGAAGATTTGGAACTTGGGCTGGAGATGGACCACGGTCTCGGTTGCGAGGTCTTTTTGGGCGGCACTGGCAACGAGTCGCTCGTAGGTTTCGCGGAGGTCGAAGGCGTTGGTTCCCACTGGAATGTAGATGCCTCCAGGCGTGGCCTGTGCCATTTCACGCAAGGTCTTGGAGTCCAACTTGGAACGCACGGTCTCGCCACGGTACTTCAAGGTGGTTTTGTAGCCACGTTCGTCCGTGACTTGGATAGGTGCGCCCACCGTGTCGTCACCGATGCCGATGGCGATGAGGCGGATGCCGGCGGCGCCGAGTTCCTGTGCGGCGGCGACGGGAAGGGAGTCGTGGTCCTCGCCGTCGGTGATGAGGATGACATCCTTGAATTCCTTTTCAGCATCGTCGAAGACCTGTTTTTGCGCGAGTCTCAGCGCATCGCCCAAGTTGGTTCCTCCACGGGTGACGGAATTTGGCGTGAGGTCTGCCAGCATCATTCGGAAGAAGCCATAGTCGTGGGTGAGCGGGCACTGGACCACGGCGTTTCCTGCAAATGCGACCAGAGCCACGCGGTCGCCCTGGAGGGCGGTGACGCAGTCGGCCACATCCGCCTTGGCACGCTCCAGTCGCGAGGGACGTAGGTCTTCGGCGAGCATCGAGCGCGAGACATCCAGAACAAAAACCACGTCGCGGCCTTGTCGGTCAACTTTTTCCTCGATGGGGTTCCAGGCGGGACCTGCCAGCGCAATGACCAGCAATGCCAATGCGCAGAGCAACAGAATGCCACGGAAGGCATTCACGCCGGCGGGAGTTTCGCGCTTCACCGCCTCGGCTGAGTTGGGACCTGCCACTTGTGCCAGGGCATTCCTGCATCGGCGTGCCGCAAAATAGAAGAAAACTCCCAATACCGGAAGAATCCAAAGCCAGTTTAAATAGGATATATAAGTAAACATTAGTAGTTATGGGAGACGGCGGAAGATGGTCATGCGGCTGAGGATTGCCAGGAGCAACGTGGCGATTCCCCAGGCGAGGAAGGGGAAGTAGAGTTCGCGGTGGGTGACGTAGCGGATGGACTCGACTTCGCTGCGCTCCAGTTCGTCGATCTCGCGGTAGATGCCCAGAAGTGCATCGGCGGAGTCGCAAGTGTGGAAGGTGCCACCGGTGGTCTTGGCGAGGTTCTCGATGTCCGTGGTGTCGTAGGACATGAGGCGCTCCTCGTCGGTGACGATGGCGATGGTATAGACCTTGATGCCATACTTTTTTGCCAGTTCGGCGGCCTCGGAGATGGAGCGCGAGTACAGTCCCCTGTCCTGTCCGTCGGTCAGAAGGATGATGACCTTGGACTTGAGGCGGTAGGCGGAGGCGTCTTTCTGCGTCTGGGCGGCAAGCGTCCGTTCGGCGTCCTGAAGCCGTGCCACGCCCATGGCGACGGCGTCCCCGATGGCGGTGCCATCCTCGTCGGATTGTGAATATTGGGGAATGAGTTCAATGCGGTCGAGAGCGAATTTCAAGGCGTTGTGGTCGAGTGTCAGCGGACAGAAGGTATAGGGGTAATGTGCGAAGGCGATCACGCCCAGCAGGTCGCTGTGGCGGCCTTTGAGACCGGACGAACGGTCACCGAAGACAAACTCCTGGAAGACGGCTTTGACGGTCTCCAGGCGGTCCTGCGACCGGTGGCGGAAATTCATTGGTATGCTCATGGAGCTGGAACGGTCCACGATCATCTCGATGGCGATGCCCTGGGTGACGTCC
>JAFXSU010000178.1 GCA_017525435.1 Victivallales bacterium | reverse complement strand
GATGCACTGGAGCGAACGCCAGAACTACCGTGACATCTTCCAGGCCCTCAAGGACCGCGACCAGGAGCGCATCGCCAAGATTTTCGCCACCGACGACGGCGACACTCGATGGAATGCGCTGGTGCCCACGCTGATTCCCATCGGACGCATCAATCTTGAGTTGCCGGAGGGATGGGAAATTGACAAGAATTGTCTGGATTTGTCCAATGGTGTCCTGACGGTTGTCGGCAAAGGCGTTGGCCAGCGGATTTGCTGCCAGTTGGCGATGGAACGCAAGGGCGAGGTAATGCTTGCAGGCGTGCCGGAGAAATCGCGGGTGTGGGCGGAGAGCGGCTACCAGCTGACAGAAGAGTGTCCGCCGACGTGGTGCCGCAGCCCGATGTCGCGCCGCGGCTTCCAGCCACCGGAGGAGCGTCCGAATGGCTTTGTTCAGAAGATGGTGAATCCCGCCGACGGCTTCTACAGCCTGCTGTTCCGTCAGGAGGGCGAGTTTCTCCGGGTGTGCTTCACGCACTGCAAGGGCGGGCATGAGATTGGCAAGCTGGCCGGAGATTCCGAGGTCGGCGAGATTGTCGATAGAATCCTTGCGGGGTATGCCTTCCTGATGCGCGATCTGGCGGACGGCGCGACCACTCTGGCGGAGAACTGGGCGTTGCTCTCGAAAGAGAATGCCGCGCATTGGTCTCAATTCTGGGCGGATGTGCCCGTGGCGAAATTCCCGGCGGAGGACCTCCAGGAGTACTACGAATACGGGCTCTTCCGCTTCCAGTCGATGTGCGCGCCCAAGTGGGGCGTGCCCGCCGGACTGCAGGGGCCGTGGATTGACGACAACTGGTGCCCGCCGTGGTCCAGCGACTACCATTTCAACATCAATATCCAGATGTGCTACTGGCCGGCCTACCGCGCCAACCGCTTCACGAACCTCAAGCCGCTCTTCGATATGCTGATGCGCTGGCGCCCCGTGCTTCGCCAGAACGCGAAGTTCTACGTCGGCGTGGAGGACGGCTACATGCTGCCTCACGCGGTGCACGACCAGTGCGTGTGCATGGGCGGCTTCTGGCCCGGCACCACCGACCACGCCAGCGCCTGCTGGATGGCGCAGATGATGTTCGACTACTACGACTACACCGGCGACGAGGCGTTCCTGCGGGATTGCCTCTACGAGTTCATGTGCGGCCTGATGAAGGTCTATGTCGCCCTGATGGAGGAGAAGCCGGACGGCACGCTCACGCTGCCCTTGACCACGTCTCCGGAATACCGCGAGGGCGCGCTGAATGCGTGGGGCGCGGACTCCAGCTTCCAGCTCTCCAGCGTGCATCGCCTGAACCGCAACCTCTTGCGCGCCGCGAAGCTCCTGGGCAAGGAGCCCGACCCGATGTGGCTGAAGATCGCGGAGAAATTGCCGCAGGTCACGCTGGTCGGCAAGCCCGGCGAGGAGGAAATCGGTCTCTGGAAGGACACCGAGCTGGAGCTCAGCCACCGCCACCACTCTCACCTGGCGTGCATCTCGCCCTTCGGCACCATCAAACCGAATGACCCGCAGTGGAAGGACGCCGTGGAGCGCGCCCGCATTCGCTGGATCCGCAAGGGCATGGGCGAATGGACCGGCTGGAGCTACCCCTGGGCCTCCATGCTCCATACCCACCTCAACTCGCCGAACATGGCGCAGTTCCTCTTCCGTGCCTGGAAGGATGCCTTTTTCAACTGGGGCGGGAGTTTCGATTATCTCCCTGCATACAAAGGTTTCGGAGAGGAAGAAATCACCGGGCGCGAGGTCATGCAGATGGACTCCGGCATGGGCATGGTCAACGCCCTCCAGGAACTGATGCTCTGTCCCGACGGCGACGACCAGCTGCTGCTCTTTGGCGGCATTGCGCCCCGGCAGGACGCCGCCATCGAGGATTTCCCCGCGCCCGGTGGCTTCAAGGTCACGGCCAGCTGCCACGATGGTCAGGCGACCAGCGTGAGCGTGAAGGCCACACGGCCCGGCACCGTGCGCATCCGCCTGCGGGACGGGCGGGTGCTGGAACACGCCTTTGCGTCGTCCGGCGAAACAGCCACGCTGCTTTAAATACCGATGTACTACTCCGCGGTTGAAATCCATCTCGGGCGGCTTCAGGAGAACTTCCGCAAGCTAAAGGCCTTCTTCCCGCACCAGACGTTGGCGCCGGTCATCAAGACCGACGCGTATGGCCACGGCATCCTGCAATGCGCGCATGCCTTGGAGGCGGCGGGCGCCACGCATCTGTGCGTGTATTCCATCGACGAAGCCACGCAACTGCGGGCGGATGGCGTGAAGGCGCGCATCTTCACCCTGGGCGGCGTGCTCTTCCCGGAGGAGATTCCGCTCGCGGCCACCCTGGAGAACACTGCGATTTCGGTGTGGCGGCGCGAGACCATCCAGGCGCTCTCGGACTATGCCGCCGCGCACGGCAAAAGCCTGGAGCTTCACCTCAAGATCGACACCGGCATGAGCCGGCTGGGCTTCTTTCCTGCGGAAGTTCCTGAGGTGGTGAAGTTTGTCGCCGGTTTGCCGGGAGTGCGGCTGATGGGCGCCTTCACGCACTTGGCCTCGGCCGACGTGCCGGAATCCGAGCACTGTTTTTTGCAATACGAGCGTTTCAGGCAGGCGATAACGTCGTTGCCGCCAGAAGCCACCGAACTTCACATCGACGCGTCGCCGGGGCTGATGCGCGGCGTGGGCTTGGAGTTCCCCTACGCGCGCCCCGGCATCAT
>JAFXSU010000177.1 GCA_017525435.1 Victivallales bacterium | reverse complement strand
GTTTTACCTCCCTATATGGAAAGGTTAGAGGTTAGAGGTTAAAGGTTAAAGGTTAAAGGTTAAAGGTCAAAGGTTAAAGTCCCAAGCCCCGCGTCACAAGCCCCGCGTCACAAGGCCCGCGTCACAAGCCCCGCGTCACAAGCCCCGCGTCACAAGCCCCGCGTCACAAGCCCCGCGTCACAAGCCCCGCGTCACAAGCCCCAAGTCACAAGCCCCAAGTCCCAAGCCCCAAGTCCCAAGTCCCTAAGGCTCTGCCAGATTCCTCACCAACAGCGCCACATCCGCCGACAGCGTTGGATTGCGGACATTGGTCTCCAGGTGCCCGGGAAGAAAACTCACAATTCGACTACCATCCGCCGTAACAGTCTCGAAGCACTGCGGGTAGGTCTTACCTGCAATCTGGGTAGTCATCAGCACCGTGACGGGAGAGACCTCTTGCAAATCGACATACACCTCATCATTTTCAAGATCAAATGGTTTTAACACTTTTGACAGTGGATGTTCAGAGGGTACCGGAACCACCTGGCAAGGCGAAAGCGGATGCGAAGAGGGCATCACGCCATCGGGATCGTTCGGACGCACCCAGCGCAGTCCGACGATGCACCGCCACCACGCCCAATGCCAGAACGCCGCGCTGGAACCATGGAGAAGCAGGACATTCCCGCCACGGGTAAGATACGACTTGACTGCGGTCTCTGCGCCACTGCTTGGAAGTGGCTGTCCACAAGTCCCTGCGATGCAATGAAGAATCAGCAGTTCGCAGTCATCCACCCAGCGTCCGGACTCCAGCAAATCCCATTCATTCTCCGTGAAAACCGTCCGGTCACGCAACTCCGTGGGCAATTGCCCGTAAAGACATCGCCCGGCGTGCGTCCCGTAGTGGTCATCTGCGAAGAAGTAGATCATTATGAAAAACTTGTGCTAATTATTTCAGCCACCTAATTTGGCGAGACACATGGCCATCGTCGTAGAAAACCAATTCGTAGTAATGTGGTCCCTTCCAAAATCGACCGCAGAAAACCTCAGAACGCCAAATCAGAATGGTCTTCCCAGGACTTTGGATGTTGCCCTTCAGGTAGATGCAGGAATGCAAATCCGTTTTAAAAGACCGATCGCCTAGATAAGCCGACCAATCCCATCCGACTTCTTGCGCTAACTCAACCACGTTTTCTCCCTGGGGCCATGTCGCGTATTTTTGGTGATATCGGAGAATCTGTGTCCCGAACGCTTCCATATCCCCAACACATCTCATCACCCGTGCCTTTTCAAACGCTCCGCGTAAAAACACTGCCAACACGGAGAAAGCCATGCATATGCCACATCAGGACGATCACAAGTCCCCAGCGCAGTGCTTTTTTGGAATGTAGCCAGGAGAACGTCATTTCCTCATGATGAAATCGAAACTACAAGACAGACAAGACGGACAGTAGATAATATATTTCCTTATTGTACTTCCACCTCCCCAACTCTCCTCTCCGAGCAATCCCGATGGTGAATTTTCAGTTCAATCAGGGTTTCTGGACCGCGTCCGATGGCTCCGGAAAACTGACGAACACCTTCGCGCTGAATCGCACTCTCCCGCCTGGCGACCACACCCTGCAAGTAGCCACCAGCGGGCTGTATCGTCTGCGCATCAATGGCGAGGTCGTGGCATACGGTCCTGCGCGTTCCCCCAAAGGCCATGCACGCGTGGACGAACTGTCGCTCGCGCCCTGGCTGACTCGCCCGCAGAACCGACTTGTGCTGGAAGTCGTAACCTACACCGCCTCGCGGTATTACATTCCAGTCCCCGCGCCCTTCCTGACACTGGCACTTTTGCGGCCAGACGGCACTTGCGAAACCGATCCCGACGGCTGGCAGCTCCACGCCCTGCCCTTCCGCGACTGGACTGCCCCGCGAATGACCTACCAGCGCGACTTGCTGGAGAGCTACGACCTCACGAAACCAGGTGCCGCAGAATGGTTTGACGGCGAAGTGGACGAGCTGGAGAGCCTCTCCGCCCTCTCTGTGGACATTCCACCAGAGGGGTGGCTGCCACGTGGCGCACCGCTGCCATCGCTTGAGACTTCTTTCCCCGCGCAACGCATCGGCGGTGGCAAACTCACCCGCCTGGGGAAGAGCACGGATGACGCCAACGACCTGCGTACCCGCCTCGAAAAAGACTACCGCTGGCAGGAAGGCGGAGTGGCACCAGGTACTCCAGAGAACTACACCTACTACGACCTGGGAGCCGACCATACGGGCTTCTGGAAGTGCCGCATTACCGCCGAGACCGACTGCGAACTCGTTCTGAGCTGGGACGAGGTCCGCGGACCGAACAATGTCTTCTCCATCGAGCGTTTCACGCCGTGGGCACAATACTATATCCGCTTGAAACTCAAGGCCGGAGAGATTATCAACTTCGAGAGTTTCGAGTGCTACACCGCGCGATTTGCGGCAATCCTCCAGCTCGAAGGGCACGCACACATTGAAGACCTCGCCATGCGCGAATACGCCTTCGACCGTAATCAACTGCTTGCGGAGTTCTGCGAACCGCCTGCCGATCTGGATGACGAACTGCGTCTAGTCTATCAGGCCGCCGTCGAGACCTTCCGTCAGAACACGATGGACATCTTCCTGGACTGCCCTGGACGCGAACGCGGCGGCTGGCTCTGCGACAGCTTTTTCATCTCCCGCGCCGCATACCTCCTCACTGGCTCCAATGCGCTGGAGACCACCTTCCTGGAGAACTTCCTGCTTCCAAAACATTTCGACACCATTCCCGACGGTGAATTGCCCGACTGCTACCCCGCCACCGAAGCAGAACTCGGCTTCATCCCCCAATGGACTCTCTGGTATTGGATTGAAATGGAGGAATATATGGAAAAGCGCGGCGGTCATGACTTTCCACATCAATACGCCGACCGTCTCCAGCAGTGCCTTGCGCACTTCGATGCGTACCGCAACGAATTCGGACTCCTCGAAGGGCTTCCTGGATGGAATTTCATCGAGTGGTCGAAGTCACAGGAATACATGGACGGGTGCAACTTCCCCACCAACATGCTCTATTGCAAATTCCTGCGCACAGCCGCAAAGTGGCTGGACGACACCGCACTGGCCACCCGTGCCGAGACCATCCGACACGAAATCCTCAAGCGCTCCTTCGACGGGAAGTACTTCCACGACCACGCCACCCGACAGACGGACGGCACCCTCCTGACCGTCCCCGGAACCAGCGAAATTTGCCAATACTACGCGGACTTCTGTGGAATCATCGACGTGACGCAACCCGAATGGCAAACCTGGCGCCAGGTGCTCCTGGGGACTCAAAACCACCCCACGCTGGACCCCATCAACATGTTCATCGGGAGAATCCTGCGCTTCGAACGACTCGCCCACGCCAACATGCGCTCACAGCTTCTCGATGAAATCCGCGAACACCTCGCCCCCCAGGCGCGCCTCACCGGAACCCTCTGGGAGTCCGACGATGACAAGTCCAGCCTCTGCCACGGCTTCGCCTCATTCATCGTCTGCCTCATCCGCAATGCATAAATTTGCGTAAAGGATGTAGCGTCGGCACCTCGCCGACGGAAGCTGTTGTGGTGACGCCCCGTCACCACGATGTTAACTCACAGTTTCAGGCATAAGAAAACCACCACCCCACCCATGAACTCCTCCTCTGAACTGCGCATTGGCACCCTGAACTACACCATGCCGCAAATGCTTCTGGTGATGGCCTTCATCACCTTGGCCGGACAAGCCATGGCGTTGCTGGCATACTACATGCTGCCGGCAATCATGCCGGTGCTGCTGGACCAAACCGGCTGCTCCAACCGGACAATCGCAATCATCACGGGAACCATCCCGCAATTCATCAACTTCTTCATCTGCCCAATCATCAGCACTTGGAGCGACAAGTGCCGAACGCGGATGGGGCGCCGCCAGCCCTTCCTGCTCTGGTCCACGCCGTTGGTGGCGGGCCTGGTCGTCCTGATTGGCTGGTCGAACCACCTTGGCGGGCCATTGGCAAGCCTTCTGCATCTCAAGGCCGCCACGGCGATCCTGTTGCTATTGGCTCTTTCCCACACGCTCTACACCGTCTGCTTCCTGGTGCCCGGTTCCGTGTACTACTACCTCTACGCAGATGTCCTCCCGCCACAGCACGTCGGCACTTTCCTCTCCGTCTTCACCTTTATAGGAACTGGTGTTAACTTTCTGTTCAACAAATATATGTTGAGTTATTCCGTGAACAATCCCGGTCCGGCCTGCACGCTCATCGCGCTTCTTTATGCCGCCACCTTCCTGTTCCTGGTCAAGAATGTCCAGGAAGGCGAATACCCGCCGCCACCCAAGCAGATTGCCGAGTCTTTTCCGCGGCGAATGTCGAACCAAGTCACCACCTACTTCCGCGAATGCTACAGCACGCGGCTCTTCACCTTTCTGTTCATCTGCACCGCGATGAACCAGGTCTCAAACTTCTGCCGGCAGAGCTTCAATCTGCTCTTCGCCACCAAGGAGCTGGGCGTCACCAGTCAACAGTATGGCGACATCATGGCGATTGGCAGCCTCGCGGCGGCGATCGCTGTCCTCATCATGGGCAAAATCATGGACTTGCTGCATCCCATCTGGGTCTATCTGGTCAGCGAAGTCATCATCATCGCCATGAACGTCTGGGGTTATTTTGTCGTCAAGGACGAGCCGTCCTTCCGCATTGTCGGCATCGCCATCTGCATCATCTACGCCATCCAGGCCTTGGCGCAGACTCCGATGTTCATCCAGCTCTTCCCAAAGGAGAAATACGGCCAGTTCTGCAGCGCGAACTCGATGATCAACTGCTTCCTGATGGTCATCCTCACCGCCCTCGGCGGCATTGCCATCGACCATTTCGGGTACCGATTCCTCTTCCTCTGGGACTTCGGCTTCACCCTGCTGGCCACCCTCGCCCTCTGCGTCGTCATCCATGACTGGCTCGCCCGCGGCGGCAAGCATCACTACACCCCGCCGACCTTCGGCTGACCACCACTTTTTTTAGCACGACATGCGAAAAACACAGAAATCCAATCCAGAATCCTTCCCGTGGTTTGACTCAAGCCGTCCCTTCGACGAACGCATCGGACTGTTGCTCCGGCAGTTGACACGGAAGGAGAAATGCTCCCAGTTGACCTTCGCCGCTCCCGCCATCCCGCGCCTGGGCATCGCCCCCTGCAACTGGTGGAACGAGGCTTTGCATGGCGTGGCGCGGGCAGGCCGAGCAACCGTATTTCCGCAGGCCATCGGCCTTGCCGCGACCTTCGATACCACCCTGATGCGCCGAGTCGCACGCGCCATCGCATACGAGGGACGCGCCAAATACCATGACGCACGCCGACGCGGTGCGCCCGGTCGGCAATACCTCGGACTCACCTACTGGTCCCCCAACATCAACATC
>JAFXSU010000176.1 GCA_017525435.1 Victivallales bacterium | reverse complement strand
TCTTAGAGGAGGCAATGAGGCAAGTCGCCGATGAGCCGGAATTGGCGCGACGGGTTCGGATTGTCAAATCGCACTTCGATTTTGCCTGGTTGGATTCTCTTTCGCCCTTGGGACTCTCCGCTGAAGATCGCGAAAACGGAGAGCGGCTCCTAGGGGAATTGAGGGAACTGGTCGAGGAACACCATGCGACTTTCTACGGGGAAAGCTACGACATGGCAAAATATCTGGAACGCCTTGAAAAGAATCTAGAGCGGCTGACGGACTTCAAGACCGATGCGATTCCGCAGTTCTGCCAGGGGCTTCCTGACGACCAATGGTATGAATATGGCGCGGAGTCGTTCCGGCTCACCATTCCAGGGGATTTGACGGATATTGTCGAGGTGCCGGAAGCCGCCTCTGGAAAGGTTGGCAGGCTTTATTCTACCAAGAATTGGCTGTTGCAGTTGCAACTTCCCCGGGGCACCTGGAGGATAATGGTGGCAATGCGGATGGCCGCCAAGGGCAACGCCAATGAATCTGCCGCTGTAGCGGAGATTGGATTCTACAACGAGGCAATGGGACAGATTGAGCATCAGCGGGATATTGACATTGCGAACTTCCAGGGGCGTCACTTCCATTGGTTTGATTTCGGGGAAGTCTCCTTGCTTGCCGGCTATCTCTACATCGCCTGTCTCGGGAATCCAAATCTTGATTTCATCGATGTGGAACGCATCATCCTTTTGTGCCAGTGATGACCGAAAATGCCGTGCATGGAACAAATCTGTATCTTTACACTTACTTAAGTCATTGTTTCCAGTGTTTTTTTTAATATACTTAAGGAAAGTGCAAAGAAAATGCTTTTAGCAATTTACCATTGATTCTCAACGCCAACCAACAACTTGAAAACTGGAGAAGAACGCAATGAAAAAGAACGGTTTTACGCTCATTGAACTACTGGTGGTCATCGCCATCATCGCTATTCTGGCATCCATGCTGCTGCCCGCCCTAAGCAAGGCTCGCGCGAAAGCCCGTGCCATCAGCTGCATGAACAATGAAAAGCAGATTGGACTGGCTGTATTTCTCTACAGCAGTGACTACGACGACTGCGTCGCCCCTTGCATGAACATCTGGAATGACGGCAATATCAACAAAGGCTGGGTGGGCTTTACGGCGCCTTACTTGGGCACCAGCCAAGAGGCGGTCGATTCTAATGATGCGCAACGAATGCCCAAAGGCTATCTCTGCCCCGTCGGCACTCGCAGAAAGGATGGCTTTGCCAGCGATTACAGCTATAATATCTATGCAGGGCAGTATGAAGGCCATGATGGGCAGGCATACTCCGACTATGTCGCACGCATCTCCGCCTTTGTGCGCTCAAGCAAATACCGTCTGCTTTTTGACGGCAATCACTGCGCCGGCGGCCAGCACCCCTTCTTCGTGCTTCTTCCCGGACAACAGTGGGCGAATCCCGCCGGTTTCTCGGACGCCCTTTATGCGGCCGATGTCCGCCACGAGTATTCCGCCAACGAGCTCTTTGTGGACGGGCATGTGGCATCGCAGAAGGCACCGGCCGGGAACGCCATCTCGCAGACTTACGACTGCCGCTGGGCCTACGGCGAGGACTGGAACAAATGAGACTGACGGGAGTCGCGCTGTTTTTCCTGGTATCCTTGTTCACCATGCCGCTTCTGGCTGAAAAAGAACGGGAAATGCCTGTTGGCGTCTATCTGAGCTGGGAACTCGCCAACGCCTACGCGGAGCTGAACGGACGACCGATAACGGAGTTCCTGGACGGCAGCCTGGAGCTGTGCCGGCAAAAGGGCGTCAACACGCTGTGGGTGACCAATATCGACCCGGGCGATTTGCCGATGGTACAGGAACTCTGCCACAAACATGCCATCCGCCTGGTGGCGAATGCCTGCGAGGGAAAAGCCGACTCCTATTATGTGGATGAGGCCGCGCCGTTGCGGGCGAGTCTTGAGCGGATGCACGCCGTGGCCACGTCAACCCTGGATTACTGGATCATCAGCGACGAACCCGAAGGGAGGCATGTGCCGAATCTCGCAAAATATGCGGGACTGTTGCGGCAACATGACCCAGGGCGTGGATGCGCACTGGTCGTGACGCTTCACATGATCGACCAGATCATCGGTAAAGTTCCCCTTGACATGGCCGCCGTGGATCCCTATCCGTTCTTCGGGCCGGACGACCCGAATGGACCGCATACCGCAGAAGCCAGCATTGCACACTTCCGACGAGTAGGCGAGCATTTTGTGGACGTCTGCCGTGCGGCCGCCGTGGAGCCCTGGATGATGCCGCAGTCCTTTGCGGAAATCTGGGGCGGCTACCGCTATGGCGAGGATGGGATGCTTTTTGCGCAATCGGGCTCATACTTGCATTGGATGACTCCGACAGTCGAGCAGATCCGATGGCAGGTCTTCGAGTCTCTCCGGCAAGGCGCGCAAGGCATTGTCTTTTTCCAGCTTTTTCCAACCATGCTCCCGGCCGCTGGCTCGCAGGCAATGCCGGATGTCCCATGGAAAGACGTGCTGTTGAAGAAAGAGACCGCCGCAGGCTTTGGAGCGCTGCTGACCATTTACGGGAAGACCACGCCGCAGTTCGACGAACTAGGTCGTTTATATCCTGTTTTAAAGAGACATTCCAAACTGTTTCGCGAGGCAAGTCCCGCCCCCGCCGTTCCGAAGTGGTTTTCCAGCTTGCCTGAAAAGGTGCGATGGGCCGCCTTCCAGATGCACGGCGAGGGGGAGGTGTTCGTGGTGTTGGTCAACGATGACTTCGAACGGCCGGCGGTAGTAAGATTGTCTGCGGAGCATTTGGCCGACCTGGTCACTGGCCGGTCGCAATGCACTGCCATTGAACTTCCGCCGGGTGGCGGAGCCATCCTGGTGCAGGAGCGGAGATGATAGGATGAATTTCGGAGACCGCGCTCCAACCACAATTTGCCGTTTTCCCCCAGACGCCTTCTATCATCATGGCAAAGGCGGCTGCGTCCTTGACGTGACCCAGGCGCCATTCTTTGCCAAGGGGGACGGCATCGCCGATGACACGGCCGCCCTGATGGCCGCAATGAGCTTTGTACGCAGTCATCGGGAGGTGGTAAGCAGGCATGGCAAAACAGTCTGCAATCCGAAGTATAATTCAAATTGGATTATCTACCTTCCCGCCGGTATCTATTCTGTTCGTGACACCATTTCTCAGGGCTGGCCCGCCCTGGCCATGAATACCCGTGGTGGATGGGATCATGTCAAGTATTTCCAAGTCTCTTCTCCTCAAGAAGAAGTGAGGTTAAGAAAACAACCCTCCGTGGATCGACCGTTTCTTCACGGGATGCCGGAGCTGACCGCGCGGGATGATGACCACGGCCGTTTCGCACATGGCCAATACAATTATGCGGAAATTTACTCCGAGGTCAACTGGAACATCAGGATTTTCGGGGAGAGCCGGGAAAACACCATTATCCGCTTGCGCGACGAGACACCCGGGTTCGGGGCGGGGAACGCCCGAAGTGTCCTCTCCTTCTTCTTGCTGGAACGCGGGTCAAACATCAATCTCGGCAATTTCCTCGAGAACCTCACCATTGACACCGGCTGCGGAAATCCAGGCGCGGTGGCGCTACGCTGGAACTCCTCGAATTGGGGCGGGGTTCGCAATGTCTGTCTCAGAAGCGGAGACGGCCAGGGCGCAACTGCGATGAAGCTTGATTGCAACAATGTCACGGGATATTGCCGGGACATGGTTCTGGACGGCTTCGAGACCGGCATAGAACTGGCCGCAGGCCGTGAAACGATGCTGGTGCTGGAACATGCGACC
>JAFXSU010000175.1 GCA_017525435.1 Victivallales bacterium | reverse complement strand
GTACCTTTCCTATCCGTCAAAGTACTATGCCGAGGACGTGGGGCTCCGCAACGCGAGGCTCAACTACCGCCAGACGGAACGAACCCACCTGATGGAGAACGTCATCTTCAACGAGCTGGTCAGCCGCGGCGCGAACGTGGATGTCGGCGTCGTCGAAATCCTCGCCACGAAAGGCGGGAAAAGGGAGAGGCGGCAGCACGAGATCGACTTTATCGTGAACCTCGGGCTGGACAAGCTGTACATCCAGAGCGCCTTTGAGATGGCCACCGAGGCGAAGGCGGAACAGGAGCTTCTGCCGCTCAGGAAGACAGGGGACTCCTTCAGAAAGCTGGTCATAACCGGCGACGACCAGCCATTCTACACGGATGAAATCGGCATATCCTTCGTGGGAATCATTCCATTCCTTCTCGACAAATCCATCCTTTCAAGCCTGATGGTCTGATGGGCCGCGCCCGCCTCCTGTTCACTGCAAACTTCTGTGCATTGTGCCAAAAGTTTGCAGCGAGGTGCCAATGATGATGCCTAAGACCATTGATAAAAGATGGACATGATGGACAAGAATGAGGGTGTACAAAAGCCGTCTGCCGGCCTTGTGTTCTATTAGGCGGTTCTATTCTCCGAGCAGTTCCCGCTCCTGCTCGCCCAGCGATAAAGGGGAATTTTCGGGCAAAAAAACTGCCAGGGGGATTCCAGACTGGAAAAGGGGGCGTTACGAATAGCAAATGCTCGTTTTGTGATTATATTGCTACAAATTGTTTACTCCAAAAAAGCGAAAGACAACACCATGAAACGTACCTTTATCATTTTCCTGTCTGTCCTGGCCGTCATCTTGTCCGGTTGCATGTGCTGCAAGAGCCGCTGCTCGACTTCACCGTTCGCGAAGTACGACGACATCACCACCGTCCAGAAACTGGAACTCAAGCGCACATCCGAGAGCTGGGACGGCGCCGCTCTTCCCGACTACCTCCAGGGGAAGCCGGAACTCGTCGTGATGCGCTACATATTCCCGGTCGGAAGCAAGTTGCCCTGGCACCATCACCCTGTCATCAACTACGGCATCCTGCAGCAAGGCGAACTGACGATTGTCGGGCTCGATGGCAAGCGGCAAGTCGTCCGCGCCGGCGATGCGATCGTCGAGATGGTCGGTCCCATCCACTGCGGCATGAACACGGGCGACAAGCCCATCGTTCTCGACATGTTCTACCTCACGCAGGAGGGAACCCCCCTTGCTGTACAGCATCCCGAAATCCAGAAGCCGATGGAATAACCAGAACCGCCGTTCACGCAACCGCTGCACCACCCGCATTTCTGGCTGTTGGAGGTTGGGGGTAGGAAAAAAATGGCAGAAACTTGAAGAGGGGAAGAAGATAAGCAGGGAAAGATTTTCCGTTCCACTTCCACCAAAGAGTTCAACAACACCACCCGTGCCCTCTTCAAGGAGACTGTCGCCATGATGTTCGGGGGGAAGACAACTTCCCTTGCTGTCGGCAAAGTCACCCACGCCGCAGAAGAGGCAGTCGTCATTGAGGAGGATGCGCCAATCATTGGACTGCCGAATTCTGGCTTCATCAGCGTATAGAAGACAACCAGGAAGCGCTTCTCTGATCCACCACCCAACTTATCACGAGGTCTGACGGCTTTCTCCCTGCAAAACGGGAACTTATGCGGATTCTCTTGCAGAGAATGCATAGTTGCCAGAGAAGGCTTTTTCGGGCGTTTTCGCCCTCCAGAAACGCCGAAATCCATTCTCGTTCTCCGTTTTTTCTCTGCGAGTAAAGGTCATGGCAATTATTAGCACTGTGCGCGAACCCATTCTTGTTCTCTTTTTGCCCTCCCGATGCCCCGGAGAATGTTTTTACGCAGGAAGTAAAGGTCATCGAAAGTTGGGTTCCGGCTTTTCTGGTGCCGTTTGAGGTCCAACTCGTGACCCCTACTTGGGCGATTTTCGGCGTTTTCGGGCCACTTTGACAATGGAAAGTTGGAACTTTTTTAGCCAAGGTTGAGAACGCCTTTCCGAGTTTGAACACACTTCAAGGCGCAAGATAAAAGGCCGCCAGGCAACTATGCCAGATGGCCTTGTGTTCTATTTGGCGGTTCTATTCTCCGAGCAGCTCACGCTCCTGCTCGCCCCAGTCGAGGGGGATGCTTTCGCGCAGCCGCAGGACGGTAAGCGTCGGCGGGATGTCGTCCGCCACGATGCGATTCACACCCCTGGGCGAGAGCATCGCGAGGCGCTGATGTCGGTCTCCGCCGCCAGCGAGAAATAGGCGACACATCCGCCGTCCCTCTCATGCGCCACTTCACGAGAGACGGTGCAACCAGGCACAGGGGGATTGTCCCTTGCTATGGAGAAGACCATGCCTGTTTTTTCCTTCATGTCACTAACCCCCGAAGAAAAGCCTGATGTCGTCATCGACCGTGCCGATGTCGCGGCGATGCCGAAGTTCTCGACCAGCACCTTATGGCTGCTACACTGGCGGGAAAACGACCACATCGTTGTCCTCAATCCTTGGGATTTCCATCAATCCCAATTGTTTTAACAATAATGGGAATATCCTTGCCTGCCAGTTCCAATGCCTTTTTGACGATTACGACCGTTCCGCCGCAGCAGGGAACTTCCATGCGCGCAATGGTGATGGATTTGATGTCGTGGCGCATGAAGATTTGCGAGAGTTTTTCGACGTAGCCGTCGATATCGGTGTCCAGTTTCGGGCAGAAGACAACCAGTATCCTGTCATTTAACAGTTCCCGATGGAAAGAACCATAAGCATGGGCCACACAGTCCGCCGAAATCAGCAGATCTGCGTTGTCGAAATACGCCGCGCCTGGATTGAGAAGTTTCAGTTGGATTGGCCACTGGCGTAACGCGGACGCTCCACCTGCAATGGCATCCTTGTCGGCTTTCTGGGCCGCAAAACGTTTCATCAGCGAGCCAGGGCATCCTGTATGCGGAAGCTCGGGAATGGGTACGTTGTGTTCCTTGAGATAATTTATGGCAATGTCGAAAAGCTTGAACTCACCGTGGGACTTGAGGTGCTTCAAATGGGCAATGATGGTGTTTTCCCCCTGCTTGACGATGGTCTCCATCACCTTTGCCTCGTCGTATGGTTCCGCCTCCCGCTCCACTGTTCGAATCGCCCCAGTCGGACATTCCCCGATGCACGCGCCAAGTCC
Organism: Victivallales bacterium; assembly: GCA_017525435.1. GTDB lineage: Bacteria > Verrucomicrobiota > Lentisphaeria > Oligosphaerales > Oligosphaeraceae > RGIG1601. The sequence goes on along the minus strand of JAFXSU010000175.1, from coordinate 3,777 downwards.
GTCGCAAAACAGATCGCTGATTAGACGCGCCTTGCCATCGATAATCTGTAATGCCCCTTCAGGGCAGTTGGGGATGCATTTGCCGCAACCAGTGCATTTTTCCTGATCAATCTCAATGATTTTTCGTTTCATTTCGCATTTCCTCCACAGTTGAGAATAAAGACAGCGCGTGCCTGGGGCAGCGTTCGACGCAGCGTCGGCAGTGCATGCAGTCGGGATTGCGGAACAGTCCATCCTTTGCCTCGCCTGGCGGGAAGAAGCCGAAGGGGCACGCCTTGGCGCAAAGTCCGCATTTCACGCAGGTTTCCGCGACGCGGATGCCGCTCTTCAACGGCCAAATCGTCTTGTAGATCTTCCCCATCGGGCAGACGGAACACCAGAAATAGCGGTTGAAGACCAGCCACCCGATGATACCGACCGTAGTCGTGATGGCAATCATGATGTACAGCAGCATCCCCCAGGCGCGGAGCGACATCGGGCGGAGCCACAGAGCCAGCCCCGCGAACATCGCCACCATCACCACGATGGAGAGGTTCTTCTTCAGCAGGGCTGGCGGCACTTTGCGTCCAGTGTCGGGCAGCAGCGAATAGAACGCGCCGCGTGGGCAGAAGTTACCGCAGCCGTGCCGTCCGCCATGCCGCAGTGCGCCGGCCAATCCCACGGCCACGTTAAGCACAAGACAATAGGCAAGATACGGATACTTCCAGCCCAGTGCCAGCACCGCCAAGAACAGCAATGCCTCAATGACGCGTTTTATTGATTTTAGGGTTCGTTTCATTTTAGCCAATCAGCAGCCTGATGTCGTCATCGACCGTGCCGATGCCAGCGATGCCGAAATTATCAACAAGCACCTTCGCGATGTTTGGCGAGAGGAAGGCGGGAAGCGTCGGTCCGAGGTGGATGTTCTTCACGCCGAGATGCAGCAGGGCCAGCAGGACGATGACCGCCTTCTGCTCGTACCATGCGATGTTGAAGGCGATGGGCAGCTTGTTGATGTCGTCGAGGCCGAAGACCTCCCTGAGCTTGAGCGCGATGAGCGCCAGCGAGTAGGAGTCGTTGCACTGCCCTGCGTCGAGGACGCGCGGGATGCCCCCGATGTCGCCGAGCGGCAGCTTGTTGTATTTGTATTTGGCGCAGCCAGCCGTCAGGATGACCACGTCCTTCGGCAGCTTCGCCGCGAACTCCGCGTAGTACTCGCGGGACTTCATGCGCCCGTCGCAGCCCGCCATGACCACGAACTTGCGGATGGCCCCCGACTTGACGGCGGCGACCACCTTGTCCGCCAGCGCGAATACCTGCTCATGGGCGAATCCGCCGACAAGTTTTCCTGTCTCAAGTTGTTCTGGCGGCTGGCAGCCCTTCGCCTGGGCGATGATGCCCGAGAAGTCCTTGACCGCGCCGTATGCGCCGTCAATGTGACTGCAGCCGGGGACGCCGACCGCGCCAGTCGTCCACAGGCGGCCCTTGTAGCTGTCCGCTGGCGGCACGACGCAGTTGGTGGTCATGAGGACCGGCCCGTGGAACTTCTCGAACTCCTCCTTCTGCCTCCACCAGGCGTTCCCGTAGTTGCCGGCGAAATGCGGATACTTCTTGAACGCGGGGTAGTAGTGGGCGGGAAGCATCTCGGAGTGCGTGTAGATGTCGATCCCCTGGCCAGCGGACTGCTCCAAAAGCATCTCCAGGTCGCGCAGGTCGTGTCCCGAAATGAGAATGCCCGGACGGTTGCGGACACCCAGCTCGACCTCCGTGATTTCAGGATTGCCGTAGGCCGTCGTGTTTGCCTTGTCCAGCAGAGCCATTCCCTGCACGCCAAACTTGCCAGTCTCCAGAGCAAGGGCGGTCAGCGCGGCAGCGTCCAGCGAGTCGTCCAGCGTCTTTGCCAGAGCGGACTGGATGAAGGCGTCGATTTCCGCATCGTCCTGCAGCAGCGCATTGGCGTGCTTCGAGTAGGCGGCCAGTCCCTTGAGCCCATAGACTATGAGCTCGCGGAGGCTGCGGATGTCCTCATTGGCGGTGGAGAGGACACCCACCGTCGAGGCCTTGGCGTCGAACTCCGCCTGCGGCGCATCCCATGTCGCCGCCTCTGGCAGAGCCGACGCATTGGTTAATTGCGCCAGCAAACCGCGTTTCACTTCAAGAGTATGGACGATGGCGCGGACAATCGCCTCCCTGTCGAAATTGGCGTTGGTGATGGTGATGAACAGATTGACCGTCACCAGATGGTTGACCTCCGCCGGGACGGCCTTGCCCTCCGCCCGCAATCTGGTGGTCACAGCGGACAGTCCCTTTGTCACGAACACGAGCAGATCCTGCATCGCCGCCACTTCAGGCTTCTTTCCGCAGACGCCGCTGATTGTGCAGCCACTGCAGCCCGCGGTCTCCTGGCACTGAAAGCAGAACATCCTGTTTTCCATTGCATTGTCTCCTATGGTTTGTTTATCGGTGATACTATTTCAAACAACTGTGAATCATTGTCTTGACAGAAGTTTTCGAAGGCTCTCCTGCAGTTCCAGGCGCTTCTGCGTCAGGTCGAACGCCCCGTTGGACAGGCCCCATTGCTTGATGAGGAGCCGAAGCGGACCGATGACCAGGCGGAAAAGGGTGTCGGGAGGAATGTCACCGCGGATTTCCCCCGCTTCGACCGCCTCCCTGAAATGCAGAAGCAGGGCTTCGCGGTGGCGCTGCATCATCCCGTAGAGCAGTTGAGCAATCTCCCTGTCTCCCAGAAACTGCTCCTCGGAGAACACAACGCGGGCAAGGTCGGGCGTCGCCAGCACCAGTTCAGTCCTCCTGGCCAGCGCCGCCTCCACCGCAGCCCACCCGCGCAGGGATTCGTCCATTTCGTCCACCTTTCCCTCGAAACGGGACACCAGCGCCTGGATGATCTCCAGCTTGCCGCTGAAATGGGCGTACAGCGCCGCCTCCGTCAAGTTCAGACGCTTGCTGATGTGGCGGATCGTCAGGTTGCCAATGCCGCCTTCCGCAATCAAATGCAGTGCGACATCCACGATTTCGTTTTGCCTTGGTGTCAATTCGTGCTTCATCTTCAGTGTCCCTTCATGGCTATCTTAACAAACGTTAATTAATATAACAGCCTTTCAAATTCCCGCAAGCAGCTTGCCTTGCTTTTTCAGACAATAATCCCAAACGTCAAACCACACTCAAAAACAGGAGGATTCCAATGAAACACACTTACATATTCCCAAGCATACTCATCGCGCTGGACGTGCTTTCAGCCATCGTCAACTCGGACGGTTGCCGATATCGTCTCCGACATCCGCCAGAGGATGAAATGAATATGGTAAAGGCCGCCAGGCAACTACGCCCGACGGCCTTGTGTTCTATTTGGCGATTCTATTCTCCGAGCAGTTCCCGCTCCTGCTCGCCCAGCGAAAAAGGGGAATTTTCGGGCAAAAAAACTGCCAGGGGGATTCCAGGTCGGGAAAATGGGGCGTTACGAATAGCAAATGCTGGTTTTGTGATTATATTGCTATGAACTGTTTACTCCAAACAAGAGAAAAAACACCATGAAACGTACCTTTATCATTTTCCTGTCTGTCCTGGCCGCCTTCCTGTCCGGTTGCATGTGCTGCAAGAGCCGCTGCTCGACTTCGCCGTTCGCGAAGTACGACGACATCACCACCGTCCAAAAACTGGAACTCAAGCGTACATCCAAGAGCTGGGACGGCGCCGCTCTTCCCGACTACCTCCAGGGGAAGCCGGAACTCGTCGTGATGCGCTACATATTCCCGGTCGGAAGCAAGTTGCCCTGGCACC
>JAFXSU010000174.1 GCA_017525435.1 Victivallales bacterium | reverse complement strand
TGTGCCATGCGCGGACCCCAAAAAGACGTCAAAGACCGCTCCCTGATAAGCCTCTCCTGGCCGCTTATCCTCACGTTCGCCGTGGGCATGATCCAGCCCATGATGGACAGTTGGTTCCTTTCGCGCACTTCCGAAACCGCAGCCGCCGGCGTCGGCGCCATGCTCCCGATTCTAGGCGCCCTGTTTACCGCGCTCCACGCCTTCGCGCAGTCCGGCGCAAGCATCGTTTCGCAGTACATCGGCGCCAAGCAGAACAGCCACGCAAACAGCACGCAGACGATGGTCCTCTTCGGGAGCATCTTGCTCGGGGTCGCCCTCACGCTCGTCATTTTCCCGCTTTCAGGGCATATCCCGCAATGGATGGGCCTCACCGAGGAACCCGCGAAATACGCGATGATGTTCCTGAGCGTCGTCTCGTTCGGGTTCGCCTTCCGCGCACTGCAGACCATCCTCACCGCCCTCATCGCCACGCACGGCCTTACCGTATGGAACCTCGTGGGCAACACGCTCACCATCGCAAGCAACGCCGCGCTGAACGTCGTCTTTTTGGAAGGGCTCTTCGGGCTCCCCAAGATGGGCGTTTACGGCGTGGCCCTCGCCACCGCGCTCTCGTGGCTGATTTCTTCGGGCATTTTGTGGATGGTGCTCAAGTTCAAGGTCAAGCACCAGAGCAGGGCCCGCGACTGGAAGCGCTCCCGCATACTCCTCCCCGACTGGATTCGCATCGGCCTCCCCGCCGCCGCGGAACCCATCAGTTTCCAACTTTTCCAGGTGTTCATCACCGCGATGGTCGTGTACGTGGGCACCACCGCGATGACCGCCCGCGTGTTCGCGGGTAACTTCGCCGCCCTTTCCGTGATTCTCGGGGTTGGCCTCGGCAGCGGCAACCAGATTCTCGTGGCACATCTCGTAGGCGCGCATGACTTTGTGAAGGCGAACCGCCGTGTCTACCAGACGCTCGCCGTGGGCATCACGAGCGGGCTCTTGCTCTCAATAATCGTCGCCCTCTTGGGCGAACACCTGCTACGGCTCTACACCGACAATCCCGAAGTTCTCAGGCTCGGGAAGATTTGCCTCTGGTGCGACGTGGCCGTGCAGCCGTTCAAGGCGATAAACTATATCCTCACCACGTCGCTCAGGGCCGCGGGCGATTCCAAGTTCCCCGCAATTGTCGGGAGCGGCATGATGTGGACGCTCGGGCTTGCGACTTCGCTTATCCTCGCGTTTGTCGTTGGGCTAGGACTCCCCGGACTCTGGCTCGGCATGGCTAGCGACGAATTCTACCGTTCGTTTGCCAACATCTGGCGCTGGCGTAGCGGCCGCTGGAAAAGCAAGGCCGTGGTTTAGTCCTGGATGCAACGGACAGGGACTGCGTTGTACTTGACGTTGGTGCTGCTCAGGGCCGCTGCTTCGGTGAGGTTGAGCAAGAACACTTCATACGCGTAGTTGCTATCGTCCTCCGTAGAACTCCAGAAGAACGCGAAGATGCCCTCGAAGTTGGAAATCCCATACTTGTTCCAGCTGCCAGCAGGGAGCACCGTGAATCCGAAGGAATCCGTACCGTTGCCACTTTCATCTTCATAATCATCCCAGCCAGATGTAGACTTGAGGTTCTTTCCAGCGATGTCTTTGCCGCCAGCTGCGTTGCACAGAATTTCCCATTCAGTTATGTTTGGCAGGTGCCAGCCTTCGGGGCAAACACCTCGTATAATACCGGCTGGCGAGCATGTCGAATCATAGCCGCAACCCTTGCCATTCGTACTCCATCTACCTGCACTGTCCATGGCCGCAGACCACGTATATAGGCGGCCATACTTATCACAATTGACAGGGACGTTATCATAGCACCAACTAGTGGAATCGGAAGTAACTCCTTCATAATCAAAAGGATCGTCTATGTATGCATAATTGAGATTCTCCGCCATCCACCACTGGTCACCTATCTTCACGGTTTTGTAGGTCTGACCATCGCGGTCATCCACCAACTCGCCGTATTCGCAGTTGTCTTCCGTTTCTGTTTTGCAGCCTATTTGTGAACTAGACGAAGACTCCGCAGAACTGCTGCTGGACTTGGCGCTGGACGAAGACCCGTCATCGCAGTCCTCGCACACGCTTGACGACGACCCGTCCGAAGGCCGCGTCGCAAAACTGCTATCGTCGTCACCACACGCGACAAAGAATGCCGCACAAACAAGAACACCGAACCAAAGGGAACGCATACTTCCTCCTAATCCTTGACGCAACGGACCGAGATTGCCGATTCCTTTAATGTACAATCCAAGCTACCACTCTCAGCATTATATTTTAAATGTAACGTATAAGCTTTTTTATCACTACAACTCGAGATACTCCAGAAACGCCCGAAATAACCTACTTGATAGTAATCGCCAGTGAGATCCATCCAGCCTGCTGGACTTCCGGAAAAGCCATACGAGTCCACACCGTTTCCTTCGTCTTCCGCTCTATTCCAGCCCGCAAATGATTTAAGTGCATTTCCTGCCAAGGAATCTCCGCCCACAGTCGAAAGCAAGGTGTCAAGATCCTCCCTTGTCGGCAAGTGCCAGCCTGTGGGGCAGGCATCCCGCGCACTCACCCAGGTGTA
>JAFXSU010000017.1 GCA_017525435.1 Victivallales bacterium | reverse complement strand
GGTCATCCAGCGTCTGGCTGAGCAGCAGGTAGCCCAGGAAGGCGATGTGGCGATGCGGACCACGGAGAACGCCATCTGGTCGAAGAAGCGCGTGTCGCCGTGCATCGCCTCGACCTTCTGGATCGCCTCCTCGACGGCGGCACGGGCCTTGGCGAGTTTTTCAGCGAGTTCGGCGGCTCGGCCGGCATAGGGCAACGCCGCCAATTCGTCCAGCCGGCCATTGAGCGTGCGTTTTTTGACACCAGCGATCGCGGCGACCACCTGAAGTTGGGTGGTTCCCTCGTAGATGTTGGTGATTCGCGCGTCGCGGTAGTAGCGCTCCGCCAAGTGGTCGCGCATATAGCCTTTTCCACCATGCACTTGGATGCCGTCGTAAGCCACACGGTTGCACATCTCGGTGTTGAATGCCTTCGCCATCGGGGTAAGCACATCGGCAAGCTGACCATATTTGCGCACCATCGCGTTGTCCTGGTCAGTTCCGATGCCGCGACGCACGCGGTCTTCGTGGGCGTCGCGCAAATCCACCACACGGCTGGTTTCGTAGAGCAGTGCGCGACCAGCCATCACGGCAGTGCGCATCTTGACGAGCAGTGCATTCACGGCGCCAATCTGGTCGATGGACTTGCCGAATTGACGGCGGTTCGCGGCATATTCGCGGGCGGCGCGGTAGGCGGCTTCGCCGATGCCGACGGCCTGTGAGGCAATGGCGAGACGAGCGCCGTTCATCAGGCTCATCACATAGCGGATGAGTCCCATCCGGCGGTTGCCGACCAACTCGGCGGGCACGCGGTCGAAGGTCAGTTCGCAGGTCGGAGAACCATGGATGCCAAGCTTGTCCTCAATCCCGCTGATTTTAAGCTGCGGGCAGCTCTCCACCAGGAACATCGACAGCCCGCGACCATCGCGGGTGCCCTCCTCGCTGCGTGCCAGAACCAGCAAGGCCTTCGCCCTGCCGTTTGTGATAAAACGCTTCTTGCCAGTGATATACCACTTTCCTGTCGCGGGATCCTGTTCGGCCTTCGTGGTGACCGACTGGAGGTCGCTGCCGGCCTCCGGCTCAGTCAGTGCCATCGCGCCATCCACCTCGCCGGAGGCGAAGCGCGGGAGCATCCGCTCGCGCTGTTCGTCACTGCCGAAGCGGTAGAGGGTCTCGGCGATGGACTGAAGACCGATGAGATTCTGCAGTGAGGCATCCGCACGGGAAATCATTTCGGTCATCATGGAATAGATGGTGGTCGGAAGATTCAGCCCGCCGTAGCGGCGCGGCAGCGTTACGCCATCCAAGTGATTGTCTTGCAAAATCTTGAGATTTTCCTGAGTGCCGTAGGGATAGTCCACTTTGCCATTGGCAAGATGGACATTGTCGCGGTCCACCTGCGTGCCTCTCGGTGCGAACTCCTCGCCGGAGAGCCGTCCCACCAAGTCCAGTTTCGCTCGGCAGTTCTCCTGGGCATCTGTCAGGGAGGCAGGGGCATCTGGATAATTCGCATGGAGCGTGAAGTCATCCTCGCGCATGCGAAGGATGTCCGCCAAATCAGTATGCTCGAAATGAAACTGAAGATCAGAATTGTCCAGGAAGAAGTTTTCGCTCATAGTTGAAATGCTTGAAAGAATGCAGGGGTTGGAATAATAAAGCCTATATATAATATAGAGGAAAAAAAGCCATTCGCCGTTCCTTTCCGTAGTTTCACCCTGAAAAATCTCATCTTGTCTCAGTGCTCGGAAAAATGCCACGGACTCCATGCGGAATGTAGTAAATAATAATTAACTTATTTATAATAAATATATTAATAATATATTCAAATACATTTTCACCTAACCATTCCAAGGAAAAATCTTGTCAAGAAGTCGTGTGATGTGGTCATAAACTGGTTTGTTGCATTATATTTATAGAAGTGTCCGCGCTTTGGCATGTTCTTTTGGCATCCCGAAGTGCAAACCTCGTAGCAAATTTCCAACTTTCCTTAGGATTTCGCGATGTTCTCCAGTGCATTCATTATCATGCTGGTTGGCATGGGCTTTGTTTTTGTCTTTTTGGGCATTCAAGTAATTATCACTCTATTGGCGGCCAAGGTCGCCGGCAAATATGCCTATCTGCTGCCGGAGCCGGAGAAGAAAAAGCCCGCCGCCGCCAAAGCCACCGCATCATCTGCCAACGCCAGCGAGACCGAGGTTGCCGCAGTGATTGCCGCCGCGCTCAAGCAGGCAGGCAAACTCCCGTTGTAATACAAGGATATTCACCGCTTTTTTCGGCGGCTCGCATTGCACAAGGCAGTGCGCCGTGAAACCGTTTTCCGTAAACCATCATAACCACCAAACTGCATTATAACTTTCCATGAAAAAGATTCGCTTTCTGGACACTTCCTTCCGTGACGGCTTCCAGTCGGTCATCGGCGCCCGCGTCATCTCCAAGGACTTCATGCCCGCATTGGAGGCGGCGGTCGAAGCCGGCTGGCGCCATTTGGAAGTCGGCGGCGGCGCACGGTTCCAGAGCCCCTTCTTCTACTGTGGCGAAAACGCCTTTGAGATGATGGATGCCATCCGCGCGGCGGTCGGCCCTGAGGTCGAATTGCAGACCCTGGCCCGCGGCGTGAACGTGGTCGGACTCTCCAGCCAGTCCAGCGACATCATCGACCTGCATGCGAAGATGTTCAAGAAGCACGGCATGACCACCATCCGCAACTTCGACGCCCTCAACGACATCCGCAATATCAGCTATTCCGGCACCTGCATCCACAACGCTGGCCTGCAGCACCAGACCACCATCACCATGATGGGACTGCCGCCGAACATGGACACTGAGGCGCACACCCCGAAGTTCTATGCGCAGATCCTCAAGAACATCCTGGAGAGCGGGATGCCCTTCGATTCACTGTGCTTCAAGGACGCTTCCGGCACCTGCCCGCCCGCCATCATCCGCGAGACGGTCAAGATCGCCCGCCAGATGCTTGACGCGGCCGGCAAGAAGGATTGCCCGATCGAGATGCACACCCACGATACCGGCGACATGTCCGTGCAGTGCTATATGGCAGCCATCGAGGGCGGAGCGGAAATCATCGACTTGGCCATGCGTCCGATGTCTGGCGGCACCAGCCAGCCCGATATTCTCACGATGTGGCACGCCCTCAAAAACACCGACTACACGCTGGACGTGGATCCCGAAAAGGTGATGAAGGTCGAGGACATCTTCATCCAGTGCATGTCCAAATACATGATCCCGCCGGAGGCGATGACCACCAACCCGCTCATCACCCTCTGCCCCCTGCCCGGCGGAGCCCTCACCGCAAATACCCAGATGATGCGCGACAACAAGTGCCTGGACAAGTTCCCGGAGGTCGTCGCCGCCATGCGCGAAGTCGTCGAGAAAGGCGGCTTCGGCACTTCTGTAACGCCTGTCTCGCAGTTCTACTTCCAGCAGGCATTCGCGAATGTGATGCAGGGCAAATGGAAGAAAATCACTCCCGGCTACGGCAAGATGGTTCTGGGCTACTTCGGCAAGACTCCGGCCGAGCCGGATCCGGAGGTCGTGAAGCTGGCCGAAGAGCAACTCGGCATGAAGCCTACCACCGAGAATCCCCGTGACCTCAATGACAAGAACCCGAACCTGGGCATCGCCCATGCGAAGAAGGTCCTGGAGGAGAACGGCCTGCCCGTCACCGACGAGAACATCTTCATCATCGCGACCTGCGACGAGTCCTCCAACCCGAAGGGCCTGAAGTTCCTCAAGGGCGAGCGTCCAATCGGCGTGCGCTACGCAGAGGCCGCCAAGCCCGCCGCCGCCCCCGCCGCTTCCGGTGCCTACACCGTGACCGTGAACGGCACCGCCTACCAGGTGGAGGCCACCGCCGGTTCGCTGAAGGTCAACGGCAAGCCTTACACCGTCGCCATCGGTGCGGCCGGCGCAGCGCCTGCCGCCGCCCCCGCCGCATCAGGTGCCACTTCCGGCGCAGAGGTCAAGACGCCGATGCCCGGCACTGTCATCCGTGTCTCCGTCGCAGTCGGCCAGGCCGTGAAGAAAGGCGATGAAATCATGGTCATCGAGGCCATGAAAATGGAGCAGCCCATTGTGGCGCCTGCCGACGGCACGATCAGCGCCGTCACGGTAAACGCCGGTGACGCCTTGGAGGCCGACCAGGTGGTCGCGCGTCTCTAATCGCCGCGGACCGTTCTGTCAACTGCCAAACGGTTCAACCAACTGGGAAAGAATTTCTTACGAAGAAAACCATGAAAAAAGCCACCCTGAGCATTTTAGCCTCGCTGTTGTGCTTTGGCCTGCTGGCCGTGGCACAAGAGGAGGTTAGCCGATCCTCCT
>JAFXSU010000173.1 GCA_017525435.1 Victivallales bacterium | reverse complement strand
GGGCACCAGCACAACGCAGTTTCTGTCGGCGGGGCGCCGGCAGTACATCCACCCACAATTCACGGATTCAGGTCTTCGTCATGCTTTTTATCAGGCTGGCCCATTTCAACTGAATTTGGCATTTGCGTTGCACTCTATGCTCCGTCGAGCTGTGTGTCATGAATTATATTGAGACCAATTGCCTCGATTTTCGCAGCCTCCATAGCAGGCGCTCTGAACTCCATCTTGCCAATCAAGTTCGGCAGGTAAACGCCTGATTTACCGTTACCGTAGTTTACTATAAGATTCACACTTCGAAATCCACTGCAATTTATGGTCTCTAAATCCGTCAAAACCTACCAATGCGGCACGCTGACCTACACGCTGCCACGGCTCCTCTTCGTGCTCTTCTGGGTAGTAGTCGGCAGCGCGGTGATCGCGGTTGGCACTCAATTGCCCGGCATCATGCTCCCGGTTCAGCTCAAGGAGCTTGGCGTCAGCGAGACAATGAAGGTTTTTTTGCTGACCACCATCGGGCAAGTGCTCAATATGACTGTCTGCCCGTATATCGGCGTGGCCAGCGACTGGCACCGCGGCAGATGGGGCCGCCGCATCCCATACATCTTCCTTTCCATGCCGCCAATCGTCCTTTCGTTGGTGATGTTCGGACTCTCCGGACAAATTGGAAACCGCCTCGCGGGATGGACCGGTGCCGCTCCGACCACGATGACGGCTCTTGCCATCGGCCTGACGATGTTCCTCTTCCAGTTCTTCAACATGTGGGTGAACTCGGTCATCTGGTATATCTTCAACGACATCATTCCCGTCAAGTTCTTCGGCTCGGCAATGGCGGCCTTCAAGATCGGCTTGACCGCCGGGCCGTCGCTCTTCCATTATTTCCTATTTCAATATGCAGCCAATCACCCCACGATGCTCTACATCGGCATCGCGGTGCTCTATGCGGTAGGCGTGGGTCTCTTCTGTCTCTTCGTCAAGGAGGGCGAATATCCGCCACTGACCGATGAACAGTTGGCCGCCAAGCGGAAGCCGCTGGCCGAACGCCTGTTCGGGAAATTCCGTGGCCTGGGCACCTTTGTCAAAGAATCCTTCTGTGGAAGAATTTACGTCTATCGATATCTCTTCACGATTTTCCTCGCCTGTGCCACTTGCTCCGCCATCTTCTCCTTGTACCTGAATCAGGAACTCGGCCTCACGGACGACCTGATTGGCAAAATGAACGGTCTGACCGGTATCATCGGCACCGTCGGCGTCCTGGTTGTCTCGGTTTTGGCCGCCGAGGTGGTGAACCGCTGGCACCCCATTCGCGTGGAAATCTACTATTATTTCTACATTGTCGCCATGACGCCATTCTGGCTGCGTTGGCTTTTCGGAACACTCCCGCCCAAGACCCTCGTCGGCATCACCATTGCCGGATCGGCCTGCTCGCTGTGCCTCAACGGCATATATCAGGTCTGCAACCTTCCGGCCCAGATGCTGCTCTTCCCGAAGTCGCGCTTCGGTTCTTTCTGTTCGATGCAGGCGCTTGTCCGCTCCACCTGCTTTATGTTCATCAGTGTATTGTGCGGAGGAGCTTTTGATTTAATTAAGGCGCATTTTGCGGCGTCGGTGGGCAATGCGAACTTTGCCTTCCGCTTCGTTATGCCCTGGGCGATTCCCTGGTATCTGGCCGCAGCGACTCTGGGCGTGCTGCTCTACCGCGAGTGGGGGCGCCACGGCGGCCTGAAGAACTACGCACCGCCTGCCAGTTGGGAGGCCTCCGGGCGCGAACCGATGGATGTCCTGCCCGTCAAGCCCGTCTCCCCCAAGACCTTGCTGCACTTCCTGCCGATTTTCGATGCGGTCTTTGCTTTCCTCACCATCCTGCTGGCACTCTATGCATTCTGGCACTGCCGCTGGCGCACCGATGCGGAGCCCGAGCTTCTGCGGCACTATCTCGTACTCCCGATTTTCCTGGCTTTGGCAGCGGATGCGGTCTGGCTCGCACTGCGGATCCGGCTTGCGCGCCATGCGCGGAGGATCCTGGAAGGCGTGGAGAAGCATCGAGGGCTGCTGCACCCCGGAATGGCGCTGGTGATGCTTTTGTGCTATCTGGGAGAGTACCTCTGCGCCCTTTGCGGCAACATTTTCGCACGCGGACGTCTTGGCTATGCGACAAATGCCCTCAGTGCCACCTCGTTGCTTGTCTTCGCGGTGGTGTTGGCCATCCTTGCCTGCATGGAATGCGGCATCCCCCAGCCTGAAACCACTGAGCAGGATTTGCAAAATTAGTCATAACTCGTTTGTTTTTAATAGGTAGTATGTATATACCGCATTTTGCGGTGTCAGCGTCTTTCTGTTGCCATGCATTCCTACGCCATTTCCCTCTCTTGTCTCGGGCCGGAGGTTACGGCTGATGTGGTGAAATCATTGCGGGGCAGTAAATTGCGACTGTCCGAGGTGTCATTCTCCCATGCCCTGTTGGAGAATGAAAAAGCTGTCGAATCGCTCCGCCAGATGCGCGAAATGGTCCATACGGACGCGATACGCGTCGCCAGTGTGCATTTGCCATTCCTTACCAAGGACGGATGGCTCGATCCGTCTTCACCAGACGAAGATATCCGTCGCCGTACCTGTACTCTCTTTGCCAGGTTGATTCGCGAAAACACGGATTTGCTGGGACCGAACATGACCATGCACGCCAGCATGGAACCCATCCCGCCGGGAGAACGCCGTGTGCGTCTTGACCAGTGCCGTCGCACTATCGAGGAGCTGTTGCCCTTGGCACGGGAGCATCATTTCTCCCTGAATGTGGAATATTTGCCCCGAACATGCATCGGGAACAGCCCTGACGAACTGATGTATATGGTTGAGCCTTTTGAGCCGGAATTGGTCGGAATTTGCCTAGACGTGAATCATGTCATGGATCGATGGAAAGAACTGCCAGCCATGGTCGCACGCCTGAATAAATTTATCAAGTCATTTCATATCAGCGATTTCGATGGCATTGATGAACTTCACTGGTTCCCCGGGCAGGGGATCATCGACTGGCCAGCCCTGATGGATGCGATTCGGGCCATCGACCATGAGGTGCTGCTCATCTACGAGACTGTCTGGCAACTGGTTGCAAGCAATGGTTTCCATGCCGTCTCGCCATTCTGGGCGGTTCGTCAAGTCGAGAACTCCATTTGTTTCTTGGAGAATTGTGCCGACGTCGTGCAATGTCAGAGCGGCTTTGCCATTCCTGGCAACGACTAGCAAGAGGACGGAACCATCGGGATCATCGGAACTACCACCCTTAGAGTAATATGAAGAAAAATCTGAATCCGACCGGCCCATGGGAGGACGGCGTAGAGTATGTCGGCTCCCGCGAGGAATACCATGTCCGTCCGCAGGACGGCAGGCCGCACGACATCCATACCTATAGGGGACTGGCACCCGTCAGCACTGCGGTGCTGCTGAAGGACAAAAGAAATATCACCTTGGATTTTGGTGGTGCTACGCTTGCACTTCACGGCAAGCTTCAGGCCTTCGTCCTTGAAAACTGCGAAAACATTGCCATCCGGAATGTCGATGTCCTAAACGACCGTGCGGCTTTCACGGAGGCCACTGTTGTGGAAAACGGCGGTGACTTCCTCACCCTGCGGCTGAATCCGCACCACCCCTGCCGCGTTGAGGACGGGCGGTTGATTCCGACCAGTGAGTATTGGGAGAACGACACTCTGGACAGCACCGTGATGTTCCTCCAGTGCTTCGATGCACAGACTCGCGAGGGGCGCGGCTTCCAGCTGTGCATGATTGGCAAGATTATTCACCGTGAAAACCTTCCCTTCGCCTTCGAGCAGTTCGTCGCAGAAGAGGCTGCGGGCGGACTACTGCGCCTGCGTGGAAATATCTCTGAATGCTTCCGACCGGGCAACATTGTCGCCCTCGGCCACGAGCGGCGCCACCTCTCCACCTTCTTCATCCGCAACTGCCGCAATGTCCGGCTGGAGAACGTCCGCATCCTCAACGGACCTGGCATGGGTGTCATACCCATCCACTCGCGTGACCTCTATCTGGATCGCGTGATGTTCGCGCCATGCGAGAAGTCGCAGGGCATTATCACCAATTTGGCAGATGCTTTGCACACCTTTGCATGCTCTGGCGACCTCGTGATGACGGACTGCCTCTTCGAAGGGATGATTGACGACGCGGTCAATGTGCATGGCCAGTTCTACCTTGTGGAGAAATGCGAAGGCAATTGTCTGACGGTGCGGCAGACCCTTGAAGGCGAGACCACAGGCGTCATCATCTTCGGGGCGGGCGACCGCATCGGCGTTCATCGCAGCAGGACCACGGAGGTCGATGCGGAGTATGTCGTTCGCAATACAAGAATTATCGATGACGACCTCGTGGAGCTGACTTTGGATCGGCCAGTCTCCGTTGCGCACGAACCCGGCAGCTTGGTAGAAAACCTCAGCGCACAGGTGGACCTCATCATGCGTGGCTGTGCCTTCCGCAACGCCAATTCGCATCTGCGCATCCAGACTGCCGGGAAAATCCGCATCGAGAAATGCGAGATCGGCCTGCCGCTCTGGCTCACGGGCGACGGCTCTTTCTGGTTTGAGTCCAGCGGAGTGCGAGACATGGTGGTTCGTGACACGGCGTTCACCACGGAGGAAGCAACCATCCTGGTCAATCCACAGATTCTACCCACCGAGAAAGAACCCTACTACCATCGGAATATCCGCATTGAGAATTGCTCTTTCAGGTCCGCATGTCCTGTCGAAGCCCGTCTTGCCGACCATATCGTTTTCGTGGACAATCGACAAGAGGATGGCAAGCCGATGCGCCTGCGGCTGACCAATTGCGGGACGGTCGAGGCTCCAAACTGCACCGTCGAGCGCTGTACCGAGGAAATCAAGTCCCTTGGAATTAACTGACTAATCCAGTTCCTCCATGCCACGACGGCGGGATTGCCGGTACTTGTCTGGCGGGGCGCGTCGGCGTATGGCCGTGCCATAAGGACAGCGCAGGACCGCCGAAAGCACCCGCAGAGCGCGAAAATCGAAAAAAAACCGCGAAAAAGAGAAAAAAATGCGTGAAGAAATTTGCAATCTTGCCAATTCGGGCTATGGTATGGAGCACGCCGAAATTGTCTGCCGTCAGAAACCGGACTGGCGCTGGCAAAGTTGATACAATTTCAGGGCCCACATAGCTCAGTTGGTAGAGCGCATCCTTGGTAAGGATGAGGTCTTCGGTCCGATTCCGAATGCGGGCTCCATTTTTAGAAAAAGCATGGATAAGCCGGAAAACTGGCCAGTCTATGCCTTTTCTTTACTAACAATTTAGTATTTTTCATCATAACAACAACATAAAGAGGCAATAAGCCGCATCCGGCGGCGCCTTTAAACCACACGAGGACACAAAATGGCTAAAGAAACTTTCGTTCGC
>JAFXSU010000172.1 GCA_017525435.1 Victivallales bacterium | reverse complement strand
GGAATGAGGAATGAGGAATGAGGAAGTTTCTGTGCGGCGTAACACAGGTCATCAGCTCTGCGCTTCGCTCAGCAGACGCGAGGCAAGTTCCACACACTTCACGCAGGGGAAATGGGTGGTGCCTTTGATTTCCCGACAGGTCAGCGCGCCTGCCACGGCCTGAAATTGCTCCAGAATCTCGGCGTGCTTTTCGGGCGGGGCGATACGCAAGGCGGCATGCAACGCACCACACCGCCCTTCGGGGGCACGCCCGCCCCCGCAGACGGCGAGTTCCGACAAGAGATCCTCACGGCCGGCTCCGATGGCGACTGCCTGTGCACAGTTGTACGGATGACCTGGGGCAGAGAAGGCTTCTGTGGCGTTCATGAAGAAAAATAACGATTCAGGGAAATGATCTAGCAGGGCTAGCCGACCTAGCCACCTAGCCGGGCTAGGTGTTAGGCCTTTTCCTCTTCGAAGGGGCGGGCCGATGAGAAAGAGGACAGGTCGTAGTGGATTTCGGCAGAAGGCATCTTCAGGCGATCGAGAGCCACCCCGCTCTCCTGGAAGAAGCGCTCCGCCAGCGAGTCATGGTAGTCGGAGAAAATCACCACGCGGACAATTCCCACTGCGATGAGGGCCTTGGCGCAGGAGGTGCACGGCAGGTTGGTCACGTATGCCGTGGCTCCGGCGAGCGCCTGGCCGTGACGGGCCGCCTGGCAGATGGCGTTGATCTCCGCGTGGTTGGTGCGCACGCAGTGGTTGTCCACCACCAGGCAGCCGGCATCGTAGCAGTGCGGTGTACCGGGCAGGGAGCCGTTGTAGCCGGTGGAGAGGACATGGTTGTCCTTCACCAGCACGCACCCGCAGTGCATCCGGGGGCAGGTCGCGCGTTCCGAGGCCAGCATCGCCAGCTTGAGGAAATACGTATCCCAGTCCGGCCGCCATTCGGGTGCGTGGGCGGCTCTGCGTTCGATATGGGGTTCACTGCCCATGGAATCAATCGAAGATATCCTCGTCCTCGACCTCTTTCTTCAGGTCGGAGGAGATCCAGATCTTCTCCTTGAGCTGGGGATCGGCCTGCATCGAACGATCCTGGAGGCGTTCCAGATAGCGACGCATCTGCTTGTCCAGCTTCTCGGCGACGGCGGAGATTGCCACAGGCACGCTGTCCGCAATCGAAGAGGCGTTGAAGGAGACATTTTTTCCAGTGAGGGTGGCCTCCGCCTTGGCCTGGCCGTGTTCGGCGGAGAGGACCATCCGCAGGCTGTTGAGCTTCGCATAGTCCGCCGCAAACTGATCGGCAAATTTCTGCGCAAGGGCGCGGTCGGTGTCTTCAATTTCCAGATGTTTGCCGGAGAGGATGAGTTCCATTATGTTACCTCCTGGTTCAGGCTGGGACGGATTCGGGAGCCTCCGGGTGGCCGTCCCACCGCCCCGGAGAAAGAAAACAATGTTAATTTAACTTATTGAAATTCAGCAAGTTAAGGATTAAAGCTCGGGCCAAGATAGACCTTCCGCGCATTTTCATCGTTCACGAGGCCCTCGCCGGTGCCGGAGAAGACGATCTTGCCGGCGCAGATAAGATACGCGCGGTCCACGATGGCAAGCGTCTCGCGGACATTGTGGTCGGTGATGAGGATTCCAAGCCCACGGTCGCGGAGCATCGCGATGATCTTCTGTACCTCGAAGACATTCATGGGGTCCACGCCGCCGAATGGCTCATCCAGCATGATGAAATCGGGCGAGGTTGCCAGTGCGCGGGTGATTTCGAGTCGGCGCCGTTCTCCGCCGGAGAGGGTGAGTGCCTTCTGGTCAGCAAGATGAGTGAGCTGGAGTTCGTTGAGCAATTCCTCCAGACGCTCCCGACGCTGGGCAGAAGTGAGATCCAGAGTCTCCAGCACCGCCAGCACATTCTCCTTGACCGTCAGTTTGCGGAAAATCGACGGCTCCTGCGCAAGATAGCCCATTCCCAGCCGGGCGCGGCGATACATGGGCAGATGCGAGACATCTTCGCCACGGAAGGTGATGGTACCCGCATCCGGAGCAATCATCCCGACGATCATATAGAAGGAGGTCGTCTTGCCGGCGCCATTGGGCCCCAGGAGGCCAACGACCTCACCGGCGTTCACGGTCAGCGAAACGCCATCCACGACACGTCGGCCGCCGTAGGCCTTGAGCAGCCCCTCGGCTTTGAGGAGTTCCTGGTTCATCAAAAGGTTAAAGGTTAGAGGTTAGAGGTTAGAGGTTCCGTCAGGTCTCAGGTTTCAGGTCTCTGGTCCCAGTCTCCAAGGCACAGACCTTATCTTCTAAGACCTCGCCCAGGCAGGCCTGGTTCCCGTTGATTCACTGGATGCGAAGCAAAAGGTATGGAGATGGTTGTGCGAGCCGGCTTCGGGGATTCCCCGCCCGCCTCCGTGCCGGCGGTCGCCGAGCCGCGTCCGGTGACAATGGTGCGCGTGGCGCAGTCGAAGACCACCTGCGGAGAAGTGACTGTGTGCCTGCCACGTTCGTCCGCATATTCCAAATGGCAGTCGCCGTCCAGAACGATGTCGTTGTTCGCCTGGCTATAACGGCAGCGGTCGCCGGTGACGATGCGTGAGTTGTCCGCCGAGCGCAAAGTCACCTTGCCTGGAATCTCAAGACTTTCCAGCATGGAGAGCGCCCGCTGGGCAGATTCCGCAGTGCCGTCATTGGAAAGAGGTTCATTGCGCAGACGGGCGATGAGCTGTCCGCAATTCAGAATCATCTCCTCAGTCTCTCGGCGAGTGCCCTGCGCACGAAGCCCAAGCGCATCCGCCGTGTCAAAGGAGTCGAAGGCCTCGCCTGCGAAGCGCGCCTCCACATTGCCATCGATGGCGACGGCGTTGGTTAGCGAGGAGTAACTGCCACGGTCGCCGGAGAGGCGCTGACGGCCGTCCGCCGTGAAGAGCTCCAGGTGGTCGGGCAAGTCAATGTGATCGATGCTGGTGACTGCCCTGCCAGTGCCGCTGCGACTCGCCTCACGCTCCGCCAGATATACCAGCACCCGTTGGGTGACCAGTCCGACTTCGGTGCCCGCCTGCGAATCCGCGCGCCGCGAGGCAAAGGCGATACGGGTGCCGCCCTCCAGGGCACAACGCTGGTTGGGCATGTCGAGAATGCCTTCCTTGCCGGATAGACGAAGGGTCTGGTCGTGGGAAGAAACCACCAGCGGTTCGGGGAAGACGACTTGCTGGAGGTCAGAATTGGCCAGCACCCGCGTGGTATCCAGCGTGACCGCCTGCTTGAGGTCGCGCTGCCCGTTGCCGGGAGTGACCTCCGCCCGAACACGGCCGCTCATCGCGAGTTCTTCAGTACGATAATCGTAGTAAGCGCGATCGGCGGTCACATACACTGAAAAATCCGCCGTGCGGGCCACCAAATCCTCCTCCAGTTCCACGGAGGCAATGGCAAGCTGGCTGGATGAGGACTCCTCCAGACGCACCGTCGCCCGATGGGCCAGCACCCGTGCCTCCTCCAGATGTCCCTCCGACAGCGAACCTTGTGCCAAAGCCAGGACGATGTTGTCCTCCAGCGCAATGGAGCGCGTGGAGCGCTCGTAGCGTCCGCGGTCGCCCCCCACGCGGTGCGAGACGCCCTTCGCCTTGCCCCAGACGGTCACGCGCTCCGGCAGGTCAATCCACTCAATGCAGTCAAGACCGGAGGCATTCCCCTTCGTCCTGAAATCAAGCAACATCACCATCTGAGAACCGCTCAGGAAAAGTTCGTAGTCCTGCCCACCCTGCCCATGCAATTCGGCCAGGACATTGTCCGTGCAACGGATCGTCACCCGGCGATCTGCGGAAGATACCATCTCCACGCTGGCCCATCCAGCCTTGACGCGGCTGACTCCCAACCGCTGCTGCAAGGTCATCCCCTGCGGGAAGACGATGTGCGCACCTGCGTTGGGCTGAGCGGAATCCTCCAGAACGAAATCCACCTGCGGGCCAACCAGAAGATAGTCTCCCGCCTCGGGGGAACCAAGGTTGCGCAACTCCCCACGCACTTCGCCGTAGAGGGACACCCGCCCGTCCTCGCCGTCGAACTCGCCGCGGGATGCCACCACCCGCTGTGCGGAGTCGGCGGAAATCATCGTCACCTGGCCAGGCAATTCCACACGGCTCACGACGCTTTCATGGCGATTCTGTGTGCGTTGCGCCTGACGCTCTTCGGCGGTGGCAAGGCAGAGTGTCGCGCGGTCGGTAAAGAAGAGTCCCCAGCGCGGTTCCCGCCTGGAATCCGCCGAATGACTCTCCTTGATTTGATTCATCATCAAGACATTGCCGTCAATCGTCAAGTGCCCGTCCGCCGTCGTGAATACGCCCCGTTCGCCCAACAGCCGCTGGTTTCCGCCATCTGTCTCGACGCGCAGATGGCCATTGACCTCCACGCGCTCCACCCAGCTAATCTGCAAGGCGGAGTCCTCGTCGCGATTTGACTGGTTCAGGAATATCAGCATGCGGTCGCCGGAAAGCTCCCAGTCATCCCACTGATGTTCCTGCGAGGAGGAGTCGGCGTTCTCTTCCGGCGGAATGCGTAGCCGCACATTGCCTTCCAATGTGACAATGCCACTTTCGCCCTCCCCCGACTCATTCGGCGTGACTTGCATAGTCAAACGGCTGGCGGAAAGAGTGATACGCGAAGCATCCTCGCCTCCAACCGAGCCGCCACCACGCCCAAAATTCTTCAGCGCCGAACGGTCGAGTTCCAGCTGAACCGCCTCGCGGATGACAAAAAGCAGCTGTCGAGCCTCCTTCCCCTCCGTCTCGGCATCCGTGAAAAGGTCGAACCCCACGCCGGCGATTTGCATTCCGGGGCCTGTGAGTTCCACCGTCGTGTCACCATGAGCCGCAACCTTTTCGATGTCAAAGACCGCCGATGGAGTCGAAATCGCATAGCTGCCCTGCTCCGGAACCGCAACGTCCATCCGGAAGCCACCAATCTGATACTCCTTTCCACGCAATTGTGCGGTAGCACCGTAGATGCGCCATGCGACCGGCGTGGGAGACGCATCGCCACTGCGCCGCATCAGCGCCTCGCCCGCTGTGCGGAAGTCGCGGACCTGGACATTGTCCAACTCCTTGACGCCCGGCAGTTCAACGGCGAAAAGCGCCACCGGCAGCAGAAAAATTATGATGAAATTCTTTAAGTTCAAGATGTTATGTAATTATTAAATGGTTTCTATCTTTAACTTGCCTGGTTCACGGGACACCCGGGACATCCGGGACATCCGGGACATTTACCCATCGACAAATGAAAAAGATAGTTCCTTTTTTCAAACCCACTGCTGGCCAGGCAAGGCTACAGCAGGTGATAATGCTCCATTTCGTTCTGCCACTTGCCCTGAAGTTTGATGAGCCAGGTGGCCATTTCGCGCAATGCTCCATGGCCTGCAAACCGCTCGGTCTGCAAGTCGGCAACGGCACTGCACTCCTCTTCTGCATCTCCGACGACCACGCCGATGCCGGCATGTTGGATGGCATCGGCGTCAATGAGGTCATCACCGATGAAGAGACATTCCTCCATCGAACAGCCAAAGCCTGCGGCGATGCGCTCCAGGACCTCGCGCTTGTTCCAGCAACGCTGCTCCAGGAACTTCATGTGCAGTTCCGCGCAACGAATCTCATTGGCGGTGCTTTGACGACCAGTCAGCGCGCCGACAATCAGCCCCTCGCGGAGCATCATCGTCACGCCGGTGCCGTCATGCACATTGAAGGCCTTGAGTTCCTCGGTGGAGTCCCCCCGGTAGCAGATGGATCCGTCGGTGAGCGTGCCATCGATGTCCATCGCCACAAGCTTGATTTGACGCGCGGCCTCCTCAAGGGTCACGCCACGGGATTGGAATTTTCGATCGCTGAGGAGTTTCATGGACAGATTTCGTGGATGGCTTTCACGCTGGTCAAAAGTGCACGCAAATCTTTTAGTGCAAGTGAGTTGGCTCCATCGGAGAGGGCCTTTTCCGGATTCGGATGGACCTCCAGGAAGAGCACGTCGATGCCCACTGCCGCCGCCGCCCGCGCCAATGGCGCCACGAACTCGCGGTTTCCGCTGGAGCTGGTTCCGTTTCCGCCCGGCAGCTGCACCGAGTGCGTGGCGTCGAAGACCACGGGGCACCCAAGGGAGCGCATGATGGCCAGACCGCGCATGTCCACCACCAGGTTGTGGTAGCCGAAGCTGGTTCCACGGTCCGCCAGCATGATGCGCTCATTGCCGACGGATTCCAGTTTCTTGACCACCGCCGCCATGTCCTCCGGCGCCAGAAATTGTCCTTTTTTGACATTCACGGGCTTGCCCGTCCTCGCCGCCGCCAGAAGCAGGTCGGTTTGACGGCACAGGAACGCCGGAATCTGCAGGATGTCCGCCACTTCGGCCACCGGAGCACACTGTTGCGGCTCATGCACATCCGTAACCACGGGAACGCCGTATTTCGACTTGACGGCAGAGAGCATCTCCAGCCCCGCCTTCAGTCCGGGTCCACGGAACGAGGTGACGCTGGTGCGGTTCGCCTTGTCGAACGATGCCTTGAAGACATAGTTGATGCCCAGATCGGCGCAGATGGCCTTCGCCTCCTCCGCGACCTCGCTACACACCTCCAGCGATTCCGCCACGCATGGCCCCGCCAGCAGCAGCAGCGGCTCGCCACGGCCAACCCGGACACCCGGAACAACCTCAAAATTGCTCAAACTCATTTTCGTAACTGTTTGGTTTTCTTAAATTCTACAATGCCTTCTCGCAATTGCTAATTGCTAATTGCTAATTCTCAAGAGTTCCTCAACCCGTGCGATATCCTCCGGTACATCGACGTCGGCGGTGCGTTCGGTGGTGGTCAGCACACAGATTTTCGCTCCGTTCTCCAAAGCGCGGAGCTGTTCGAGTTTCTCGCACGCCTCAAGGCGACCAGTTGGCCAGGCGACAAAATGCTCCAAGAAGGTGCGAGTGTAGGCGTAGAGCCCCCAGTGCAGCAGCGGCTCGCAGGCTTCGCCGCCCTGACGCTGGAAAGGAATCGGGGCACGGCTAAAATATAACGCGAATTTGTTCGCGTCAAGGACGACTTTGACAGCATTGGGATCCTGTGGGTCGCGGCCGGAGATGCCAAAGGGGACCGCCACCGTGCCCATGTCGGCGCCAGAGGACTTCATCTGCAAGACCAGTTGGTGCAGGACACTGGCGGGAATCAGCGGTTCGTCGCCTTGCACATTGACAATCAGGTCTGCGTCACGTCCCTGGATGGCTTCCCAGATGCGGTCGGTGCCGGAACGGCAGCTTTCGCTGGTCATCACGGCTTGACCGCCGAAGGCGACGACTGCTTCGCGGATGCGCTCGTCGTCAGTGGCAACCAGGACTTCCGCGAAGTCATTGCATTTGCAGGTGGACTCGTAGGTCCACTGGATCATCGGCTTGCCGGCGATAAGTGCCAGCGGTTTGGCCGGGAAACGTGTGCTCCCATAGCGTGCGGGAATGACTGCGATGGTTTTCATGAATTGCTTGTTCTGTCGAATTTTTCGAAAAAACTTACCAGGTCTCAGGTCTCAAGCCTCAGGGTTCCAACAATCGGTTGGCATAAACCGCCAGCGGGAGATGCGACGATGAGCGGTAAGCCTCCAGACTGTGGAGCGCCAAATCGGAACTCGGACAGCAGGCCAACAACGCCCCGGCGACGTAGAGTTCGCGTAGTTGTGCGAAAAGTTCCCCTTCGTGGCGTGCGTGGCCCGACAGCCCTGGAGCCGTCAGGATGCGCTCCAATTGCGGCACCGCCTCAGGCATTGGCCAGCGCTGGAGGTAGAGGCAAACCGCCCGAAGATGACTGAACGGCGCCTCGCTGTCCAGTTCATGAAGTTTTCGCAGCAACGCCGCCGTCCCACCGCCGATGACCTGAAGGGCTAGAATCACGCTATCCAGCGGCGTATTGGCGTCGCCTGGAGCCGACGGTTCCCACGGAGTGCTGTCCAAGAAAAGTTTCAGCATTTCACGGCCTGAAGAGTCACCCAGGAATGCCAGAATTTGCGCGACCAGGACAGTCGGCTGACGTCCAAAGGCGGCCTGGAGTTGCCGCCGTGCGCGGTCTGGACGCTGAAAGATCGCCGCCACCTGGTAGAGCGTCAGATTTTGTGGCGCCGGCGATGCAGTATTTACATCTTTTTGCACTGCAATGGCTTCAGCGGGAAGCACCCCCGCCTCCACCAGCCGTTGTTGGATAGGGCGAAGGGGAACCTCGCGCAATGCGCAGCCATGCTGAACCGCCGCTGCAGCAACCAGACCTGCCGCCGCAGCCATTTTCTGCAAGTCCGCCTTTCTTCGCAAAACAAAAAGCGCATTCCAGTGGAACGAAAGTCCACGTCCAATCGTCAGCACCCCTTCGAGTTTCCGAGGCAAAAGCGCCCGCAACGGCACCCACGCCTCCCAAGTTGATCCTGGAGGTATCAGGCGTAACAAAATTGACTGTACGCCGGAACCGACATCTTCCATGGAACCATGAGCCACCCCAATGGCATCACAATAGTGGCGCCCCAAAATGATATCCTGTGGCTGCACGACCAGTTCGCCAACCATGCGATAATCGCCGCCAAGTTGCGGAAAGCCTTTACTGGAAGATGCCGTTTCCTCTTCAGAAGAAAAGAGTTCTCGCACATATCCAGGCAATTGAACATACCCCAGTGATGTTCCCCAGCCGGTATAGTCCGCACAGCCATCTGGAATGAATTGGGAGACTGTGGCATCAGCCGCACGAACCACCAGTGCCTCCCCAGTTGCATCTATGACTACTTTAGAACGAACAAGATATGACTTCCCGTCGAAATCCCGGCAAAGAACCCCCGTGATACAGCGCTTGCAATGCAACACGCCCCCCAGACGTGCATTGGGCCAATGTTTCAGCCCGTCCATCGGCGGTTCTGCTGTCAGCATGCTCGGACACCCGAAGGCACCAATGCAGAGGACTTGACGCCCTTCTCGTGCAACGGCCATCGCCGCCGCCGTACCGGAGACTCCATCGCCCACCACCAGAACCTCCGTGGTCATTTCACAAGCGGTCTGTGGCAACTCCACGAAAACATAATTTAATCTGTTCGGGTGGACAATATTATCGCAATCCCAGACAACTTCTTCGCCGGATGCCAATCTCAACGGGACTTCCGTTGCCGTGGGAAGCTCCTCGGCCACGACCTCACGAGCTTGAACCGCAAAATAGCCGTCACCGGAAAGAAAAATCCAGCCGACCGTGGCTTGCGAGGCATCCTTCAACGGTGCCACTGGCACTGCTCCTGCGAGCACCTCCACGCCGGCCTGTTGCAATTGCCGCGCAACCTCCTGCTCCAGCTCCTCGACATAAGTCGCCAGCCCCCTCTGCCCAAACCGCTGAAACGCCACGGCAGCCATCGACGGCGAATCTACGCCGACCACCAAGACATCCACGTGTTTGACTACAGGCAAGTTTAACAACATCTTCCCAAAATGATTTGACAGCGCATTTCGGCTGGCAGTTTTCCATAACATAAATGGTATTTCCAAAAGTAACGCAAAAATGCCCTCATTTTAGCAGACTTTTGCTTTTATACCTTATATTAAGTCATCCTTACGGCAACTTTTGAAATTCCCTCCCATGCCACTACCGGCCCTTTAAGATTCCCGCAAAACAACGAAACATTCGAATAACGGCAGGTGCGTCTGAAATGTCACGCCGAAAACCGCCAGTATGCCGTGGCACCACATGCAAACACCGCATTAATAACACTACAACTTATTAATAACAAAGGACTTAAGTGATTAAAACTCAGCCAAGTCAGAATTTTTTTCAGGTCAAGAACATCTGGCATAGCCTGGCTTCGTATGCAGAATCCGCGTAACATTTTCCAGCATCACCTGCCACTGATCTTCTTCTGGGGGCTGCTTTTTCTGGCCGTGCTCCCCTTCGTGGAGATGCGCGCCAGCGATGAGGCAATCATGGCCGGAGTGGCACGAGACATTATCCAAAATCACCACTTCCTGCCGGCGGACTTTCATTTCCAAGGTCGCCCCTGCACCATCTTCCCGCTTTATCCCTGGCTGGTTGCCATCTGCTCGTTCTTCCGAGAACCCACCGCCTTCACTGTCCGCCTGCCATCCGCACTCGCCGTGCTCGGCCTGGCCACTCTGGCTGGCAGGATGGCTCGACAATACAAAAGCGACTACGCCGCCTTGACCGCAGCACTCGTGGTCCTTACCAGTTTCGTGATGGTCCGGGTAGGCTACCGTGCGCACACCGAGACACTCCATGCGTTGCTGATGACCGCCGCGTGGTTCACCTGGTACAACTTTGGTCCGCAACGACACCGATGGGGTTGGGCGTGGGGACTCGCATTAGGCTGCGTGCTGCTGGATATCCTCAATGTCGGACTACGCGCCGCTATCCTTTTCTATCTCCCCATCATCTTCACTCGCATGCCCCCGCGCGTGCAACGACGACTCCTTCAACCGGCGCATGTCATCACCCTCCTCTGCTACCTTCTGGTCGCATACATCTGGATTACCCTTGGGAAACAACCTGTTTTCGCGGGAAATTCCTTGGCCGCCTCGCCCTTCGCCTTCGGCGGAGAAGGATTCTTCCACCATCTGTTCCTCTTCCCGATCAAGGCGGTCCTCTACCTGATGCCTTGGGGAGTGCTCGTGTGGGCGCCATTCTGCGAGGCGCAACGACGCTTCGAACCCGCCGGCTCCCTCTGCGGATTCCTGCGGGCGGTCTTCCTCTGGCCCTTCTTGCTGACCTGGCTCACGCCCGGCACCTCGCCACTCCTGCTCCTGCCACTGCTGGCACCGATCGCCGTCCTCATCGGAATCCACGCCGAGGTCGTGCTTCGCCGCAATGCCCTCTTCTGCCAACGCATCGCCAAATGGGGAGGATACCTCACGGCAGCGGCCATGTTCCTCCTCTTCATCGGATGGTTCCTCATCGACCATGGGAGTCTGCTCATCACCCCGACAGTCGAACTCACGCCCGCACTCACCCCAATCGCACTCTCACGGCTGGCTCGCTTCATGGAACTCCTGCTCCTGGCCGTCGCAGGACTCACCCTATGGAAAACTCGCCAATCCAATGACGCCGAACGGCTCGCCTGGTGCGCCTTCGCCTGTTTCTTCGCCTACTACATCGGTTTCGCCATCCCGCGAGACTTCCTGCTTATGCCGGACCGCGTCTATGCCGCACGGGCCCTCTTAGGCACACTCCCACCACCACAGAACAACGCCAGCGCCAACCCGATCCCACCTTCCCAGCCTGACCAGGATATCCCGCATATCTACCTGGAAACCACCGATACAATCGCCGCACAACTCAACGGACAGATGTACTACCTCGAACTGCCCGTCACCCATGTCCAAAACCTCCCTGCCGAACTGCCCGGCAATCCCAACGAGGTCTGGCTCCTTAGCCAAAAATTCCCCCTTTATCCCAATTGGGACTGGACGACCGTCTCCCCTGAATATAATCTCAACCAATTGAGGGAGATAGAATTGTCACCAATTCAAATGGACAACCAGGAATCCCGGCTGAAGGCATTATTCCATTCTGGATTCCATTACTATAAGAAAAACTACGATACCAAAGAGGGCACCCAGCCACTGCCACGCTATCGCCCCGCCGCACGTTTCCGGCTCTATCACGGAAAACGTCTTGGACAGTGACCTGAATCCGTGGAAACGATTCCAGTTACTTACGCTTCCCAAAACCACAAAGGTTCCATTCCACTTTTTGGCAAAATTTCGATAATTTTTACTGAAAAACATCGAAATTCTCTTCAAAAAGCAGAAAAGTTATGGCAAAATCTTGCCGAGGGACTATTTTATCCAAAATTTCCGCGATGTTGACATAATTGCAGATTGTGTCGCAAATGTTGCATTTTCGCTCCCCGCAGCGACTCTTCAGAGTGCGTTTTTGTTTTTAGTTTCTCTCTACAAATCAACCAGTTAACAGGAAAGAAATGAAAAAGTTCTCGGTTGTTTTTTCGATGTGCCTTGCGCTTGCAGTTTTGCGGGTTCACTGTGCTGGTTTGGCAATTCTCGAGCAGTCGGTATCCGGTCTGGGGCGTGGTCTCGCTGGCATGGCGGCCTCATGGGGCGATCCTTCGGCGCTGTATTTCAATCCTGCGACCGGCGCAGGGTGTGAGACATTGACATTGAACACCGGACTCCACGTTCTGACCGGCGATGTTCGGTTCCATGACGATGGTTCGACGTTAACCGGGAAAAAGAGTGGAGACATCATCGGCACCAGTTTCATCCCGAACCTGGACTTTGTGATTCCGGTTGGCGATGGTCTCACCTTGAACATGGCGATGACCGCCACCAGCGGAACGGCTACCCGCTACAACTCGTATTGGCTGGGCCGGTACTTCTCCACCGAGACCAGCATCTCCGTCCTGGAACTGGCTCCATCGGTCTCCTATGCGATCACCGACGAGTGGGCCATCGGCGTAGGTTTTCTGGCGCAGTACTGCGATGTCCTGATGAAGCAGAAAATCAACACCACGGACGCATTGCCTCCCGGATACGGGCGGGACACGCGACTCAAGGTGGAGGGTGACGGCTGGGCCTTCGGCTTCACTGTCGGCATCATGTACAAGCCCACCGAGAAAACCACGCTCGGCCTGGGATATCGTTCCTCCATGAAGCACACTGTGAAAGCGAATGCGCGCTTCCGCAACATCCCCGATGCAATTGTCGCCCTCGACCCGCTCATTTCCGCTACCGGCTACAATGACCACGCCCGCATTTCAATGGACCAGCCCCAGTCCATCACCTTCGGCATCCAGCAAAAGATTACCGACAAATTGACGCTGATGGCCGACATCGCATGGACTGACTGGAGCACCCTCAAGGACATGCCCGTGAAATTCGACAAGGCCACCACGGTCACCGGTGGAACGCGCCACAACCCCAATCACATGAAGTGGCATGACTCTTGGCGTTTCTCCATTGGCGGAGAATACGCCCTCACGGAGAAATGGACTCTGCGTTGCGGCGCCACCTTCGATGAGCGCACCGTGACTGTCCACGGC
The DNA here is from genome assembly GCA_017525435.1 of Victivallales bacterium. Classification (GTDB taxonomy): domain Bacteria; phylum Verrucomicrobiota; class Lentisphaeria; order Oligosphaerales; family Oligosphaeraceae; genus RGIG1601. The sequence continues at coordinate 4,712 of JAFXSU010000172.1, read as the reverse complement.
GACAAAAAGACCATGATGCCCGACTCCAACCGCTACTGGGTCTGCTGTGGCTTCTCCTACAAGTGGAACGAGCACCTCACCATCGACTTCGGCTACAACCACATCTTCTTCGAACCCAGCCACATCAAACAGCATGACACATCCGGCAAAATCCTCAAGGGCAAGTTCACCGGCTACACCAACCTGGTCTCCGGCGGACTCAAATACCAGTTCTAAGGCATAACGCCCACATTCACTAGAAAACGGCGGTGTACTTTGTGCATCGCCGTTTTTCATTTCCTTGATTGCATTCCTCCACAAAATCCCCTCGGTAACTTATATTAGTTGTCGATGCCATTTTCTTTTCATCCTCTCTTCACTCTTTTTCAAGAAGCACAATGGACAAAATCATCAAAGTCGGTCTGGCCGGCTACGGTCGCAGCGGTCGTGACATCCACCGCCTCGCCATCTCCAAGGACCCGCGTTTTCAGATTGTCGGCGTGGCCGATGCGTTGGAGGAGCGCCGTGCCGAGGCTGCCGAGGAATGCAAGTGCCCGGTTTACAATGACTACCGCGACCTCCTCTCCGCCGGCGGTTTCGACCTCTTCGTAAACGCCACACCCTCCCTCTACCATGTCGAAGGCACCATCGCCGGTCTCAAGGACTACATGGTCCTGAGCGAAAAACCCTCCGCCACCACCGTCGCCGAATTCGATGCCATCCTTGCCGCATCTCAGGCCTCCGGCCACGCATTCTTCCCCTTCCAGAACTCGCGGTTCTATCTGCATTGCCAGAAAATCAAAGAGATCATCGCCTCCGGAGCAATCGGGAAAGTCATCAACATCCGCTTGAACTGGAGTGGCTTCGGGAGACGCTGGGACTGGCAGACACGGCAGGAGATGAAGGGCGGGAATCTCTTCAACACCGGTCCCCACCCCCTCGACCTGGCCATCGACTTCTTCGGCGAGGGAACCCCGAAGGTCTTTGCACGCATGAAGGCCGAACACGCCGGACTCGGCGGAGACGCCGACAACTACGCATCCGTCGTCATCTATGGTGACGACAAGCCGGACATCGAAATCGTGACCTCCAGCTTCCTCGCCTTCCCGCAAGGCGACCAGATCAATGTCCAGGGCGCCTGCGGTGGCATCACCGCACGCGCCGGCTACGTGAAATGGAAGTACTTCGATCCCGCCACCGCCCCCAAGCAACCCTTCTGGAAGCCGTGGAGCGACCATCGCAAGTACTACTCCGAACAGCTCAACTGGCAGGAGTGCGAGTGGCAGAATGCCCTCGAACAGAAGAATGGCTTCAACGACATCGCCAGCCGCTACTACGACAGCCTCTACAATGTCATCGTAAATGGCAAAGAGCGTGTCGTCAAACTTGACCAGGTGCGCCGCCAAATCTACGTCAGCGAACAGGCCCACCTCCAGAATCCGCTGCCGCAATTCCCACTGCCGTAAGCATTACAGAATTGCAATTTTGCAACTTTTTCTTGCATTTCTGCAAATAGAAGGATTTCTGCCATGAAACTCGGAATGATCGGCCTCGACACCTCGCATGTGCTCGAGTTCTCCAAACTCTTCAACGACCCCAGCCATCCCTTCCATGTGCCGGAGATGCCACTCGTCAAGGCCTTCCCCGGCGGCAGCAAAAACACCTCAGTCAGCTACAGCCGAGTCGAAAAATACACCCAGCAGGTCGCTGAGATGAAAGTGGAAATCGTGGATTCCATTGACGCCTTGGCGGGGCTAGACGGCTATCTGCTGGAGTCCGTGGACGGACTTCAGCACCTCGAACAGTTCGAACAACTGGTCGCCTTCGGCAAGCCTGTCTTCATCGACAAGCCATTGGCATGCTCCTATCAAGACGCCAAAGCCATCCTTGACCTCTCGAAAAAATCCGGCGTGCCCTTCATGACTGCCAGCTCCATGCGCTACGCGCCTGGCGTGGCCGACCTCTGTCCAGCCGATGAGAAGATCGCCTCCGCCGAGGGCTTCGGTCCCCTCGCCTTCCTCGACGACTATCGCGATTACTTCTGGTACGGCATCCACACCGCCGAGACCATCTATCGATACCTCGGAGTCGGTTGCGAGACTGTTGAGACACTCTCTCGTGGCGACACCGAAATCATCCTCGGAACTTGGAAAGACGGTCGCACCGGTCTCTGCGTCGGCAACCGCTCCGGCGCCTACTGCTTCGGCGCACGCATTCTCACCGACAAGACGCAACACGCCAGCACGATCAACGCAAATGTCTCCTACATGGGTGCGCTCTCCCAAGCGATGGCGCAACTCTTCCGTACCGGCGTTTCCCCCATCTCTCCAGAGGAGAGCGTGGAGGTCATCGCCTTCCTGGAAGCCGCCAGCCGCTCGCGCGCCCAAAAAGGCAAGCCAGTCAACCTCAGCGAGTTGTAAATTATACTATCGCTGTGGCCACTCGTTGAACAAGTATAATTCGTGTAGCCATTGGCGATACATCGCCAGTGAATATGGTGCCCTGCCCAGCAGATAATGGTTGTGGCAGGGCTTCTTTTCGCCGTCGAGCGTCCACTTCAGCAGAAGCATCCGTGGCTTGGAGGCATAATCCCCGGCGGGAATGACTCCCAAGGTAGTTGCGCCTGCGTTTGCCTCAAGGTGGAACTGTCCAGCCAGCAGGGTCACATCACTGCCAAGTTCGGTCACGCAGTAAGTCCCGGCGACGGCTTCCAGCCGGTCATTGACCGCCGCCACCTCGACCCAGCCGTCCTTTGGTTCACGGCACATCAGGCACGTGAGCTGCTGCGAGGCCTTGAGGAAATAGTATGCGGGCTTCTTGCGGTAGTAGTAGTCCACCACTGCATCGGAGATTTGCGGCCAGCAATCGATTACATTCCACCAAATCAGCCCGGAGGTGACTGGCTTGCGCAACCGGAAGCTCTCCAGGAAGAATTTCATCGCCTCCGCCTGCACAACCTGTGAGGCCGTAACGAAATCCTCCAATGTTGAGGGCACCGCCCCGAAAGCACTCGTAACTTGCTTGTGCATCAGCTCAATGCGATAGGAATACGCACCCTGCATATCCTCAAAGGGTTGCGCCGCATGGCAATTCCAGTCGATGTCGTCCAGCGTCACCTTGAGTGCTTCCGGCGGGAGGAACTCTTTGAGGCTTGCCATCTCCGGCATCCCGTGGTAGCCCATCTCGGAGGCAAAGACCGCCTTGTGCTTCGTGTAGAAATCGCTCTTCCAGTAGTCGCGCGGTCCCCAGAGATGCTGCTCCGGCACATCGTCCAGCGTGCCACCCGCCGCCCAAACCGCATCGCAGATGTACGGCGAACTGGGCAAGTAGTCGCGACCGGGATCCTCGCGCACCAGAACCTGCGGAAGCACCTCGCGCGTCAAGCGGTTGACCGACGGCGGGAAGCGATCCTGTCCGCCCCAGTAGCGTGCGCAGTCGCATTCGTTGTCCCCCGACCACAGCGCCAGACACGCGTGGTGGCGGAATCTGCGCACCACGGCGGTCGCCTCTCGGCGCATCGCCTCCAGGAACTCTGGATCGGACGGCGGGACTTCACACCCCAGCATGAAGTCCTGCCACACCAAAATGCCTCGGCGGTCGCATTCGGCGAAAAACTCGTCATCTTCGTAAATTCCTCCGCCCCAAACACGCACCATATTGCAGCCCAGGTCGCTCCACAACTCCAGATCCTTGACCACGCGGTCGGGGTTCTCACCGTGCATGGCATCGGTGGGAACCCAGTTCGACCCGCGGATGAAAATCGGCGTGCCGTTGACAATAAACCGAAAGCGGCCGTTGCCCCGCTCGTCAAGCGTGTCCGTGCGGTCGAGCCGAATGGTTCGCACGCCGGTCTGCCAGGTCGCCGTGTCCACCACCGCCCCGTCTTTGCGCAATTCCAGCGTGCAGTCGTATAGCTTCTGTTCGCCCGCACCGGACGGCCACCACAATTGCGGTTCAGGCAGCACGAAATGCTGGCTGCCATGGCAGAAACGCAAGGGGAACTCGCGGGCGAAACGCTGGGTTCCGCACTCCATCATGAGGCATGCCGTATAGCCCTCGAATGGCTCCGTATTGGGCAATGCAAAACTCCAGTCCAGCATCATCACCGCCTCTGTCTCGCGCAAGGCATCGGTGTGCAGATAGGCACGCGTCCAACGGCGAGGCGGGAGATAGCGCAGTGTGACCGGTCGCCATAGCCCCGCGCCTACTAGTCGGGGGCAGATGTCCCAGCCATAAGTATGCATCGCCCGACGCAGATGCAACCCCTCGTAATTGTACGGCAGCGATTGTTCACCTGGGGTGACCTCAAAGGCACGCGCAACATTTAGCGACGAGGCAATCTTCACCTGCAAGAGATTCCCTGACGCCTTCAGCAGATCGCCTGGCACCGCAAGATGATGCTCAATGAACATATTGTCCGTATGCCCCACCGAGACGCCGTTCAGGATGACCTCCGCGATAGTGTCCACGCCCTCAAAGCACAACTCCGCAGTATCGCCTTCCGACGGCAATTCCGGCACCGCGAACTCGGTCGTATACTCCCAGTCGATATACTCGTATGGTCGCAGCAACGAAGTATTGTGCGCATAATACGGCTCCGGAACTTTACCCGCACGAACCAGGTCGCCAATCACATTGCCGGGCACCTGCGCCGCGATCTCCTGTGATTCCTGCGTTGTTGGATCCAGATAACGAAGTGACCAAGGAGCATTGGAAAGAGAAAAGGATTTCAT
>JAFXSU010000171.1 GCA_017525435.1 Victivallales bacterium | reverse complement strand
GTCTGACGTCCCGTTGGACCAGGGCGGGGTTATTGCGGGGGAATCGTCCGAAACTTATTTCACAGCTTATATTATCAAAAATGTCCAAAGATGTCAAGTTTGGACAGGAGGTGAGACGATGAAGATTTCAGATTTGCTAAAGCCGTCGTTGATCAAGTTAGATCTGCAAAGCTTGGACAAGGAGGACCTGTTTGAAGAAATGGTCCAGGTATTTGCGGACAATCAGCTGATTTCGGATTCCGCGACAGCGGTGTCGGTGTTGCGTGAGCGCGAGGCGAAGATGTCCACGGGCGTGGGCAACGGCATTGGAATCCCGCACGGGAAGCTGCCGGGTGCCAAGAACTCGCTGCTGGCGTTGGGAGTTTCGCAGGACGGCATCGACTATGAGGCGCTGGACGGCGGGCTGGTGTACATTGTCATCGCAATCTTCGCACCGCCGGACAATCCTGGCCAGCATGTGGAATTGCTGGCGGAGATTTCGCGTCTCTTCGCGATTCCCGGCTTTGCGGAGAAAATCCGCGCGGCCCGGACGGCGGAGGAGGTCATGGCAATCATCGTCTCCGAGGAGTAGGAGTCTCGTCATGGACGATTTGCTGGAGCGGATGCTTGCGGTGGACCTGGAGGGCCGTCAGCTGGTCAGCCAGGCCGAAGAGCAGGCGGTGAAGATTCGCGAGGAGAACTCTGCGCAGGTTGCAGAGGTCAATGCGCAATATTCCGCGAAATTGTCAGAGGAATGCGCGGCTATGGAGCAGGAACTTCTGGCGTCGGCACAAGAGCGTCGCGAGTCGGAGCTGAAGGCCTCGGCGGCTAAGTTGGACGAACGGGCGGCGGCTTTCAGCCGGGCCCTGGAAGCCCACCGCGCAGCACTCCGAGCTCTCCTGATGGGAATTTGACTGGTTTTCGGTGGTGTGATGCACCTTAAGTGCTTTGCCGGCAAACGAGATGGCTCATAGTAGCATCAATGCAGGTGTCGATTTTCTCTACGCGCTGCTCCACGGCTGGTGGGCGAACAGTGCGCAGGGCGAACGGCTGATGACGCTGGCGCGGAGTGCGACGGAGGACAATTTTCTCCATCAGCTCCAGACGCTGGGCATCCTCACGGTCAGTGACCCGCACCAGGTTCAGTCGGCGCTGATCCTGCGTCAGCATGCTCGTCTGTGTAAGTTGGCGGAGCTGGCTGGTTCTGCGGTGGCGCAGTATGTCCATGCGTTGCTTGCCAGCCTCGAAAGCGAGAACTTCAAGGCGCTGTTGAACTATCGGTTTTTTCCGGAACGCGAAGGGCATCTGGTGGATTTTTTGGTCCCGTTCCCTGGCGAATGTACTCGGGACGCGGATTTAGTGGCACTGCTTGATCTCCCTACTCTAGACGAATTTATGAAACACCTTCGACCGGAGTTCCAGAGTCCGGAGTATTATGAAATCGCACGCCAGCTGGAGCAGGATCAGGATATCATGCGGGCGGAATGTTCCATCGACAATCTGAACATCAAGGCGGAGTTGCGTGCCATCGGCCATCTGCCGTTCTCGATGCAAGGGGTTGCCCGGCGGCTGCTTTCCGCCGAGATTGACACCACGAATGTCTGCACATTGCTGCGCAATGCGAATTTCTACCACATGAACGCCAAGCGGTTGTCGGTTGCCTGGATTGAAGGCGGAACCGAGCGTGTCAACCGTGCGTTGTGGGATCGGCTGGCGGATGCACCAGATGCGGGCACCGTCATCGCCCAGCTTCCTGCCGAGTTTGCGGAGCCATTGCGTGCCAATAGCTTCGACACTACGAGCCACATGGAGAACCTCTTGCGGTGCCGCCAAATGCGCCTGGCACGGCAGGCTTTCTACGACAGCGCAAGTCCTACCCACGCCATCCCTGCTTATCCGTTTCTGCTACGCATGGAGACCATCAATCTGGCACGCATCTACGAGGGCGTGCGCTTCAGCGTCAGCGCCCGTGAAATCGAGGAAATGATGATTCAATAAGAGGTTAGAGGTTAGAGGTTCGGTTTGCTGGAGAGGCGTTGCGCTCGTCCGCTTGCGGGCGAGGAATCGACACGGAATTAGAAAAAAGCGAATTATAAAGGAAAGAGCCATGTTCCTGCCCAACAAAATGACCAAAGTCAATGTGGTGGTTTTCAGCAAGTACCTTGGCGCGCTGACGGAGGCGCTGGGGAACTCTGGACTGCTGCATCTGGTCGATGCGGCCTCGGAATCACGCGGGAAGTTGCTGACCAGCTATGACACGGGCGTGGACATCCGCGCCATCGAGAAGCTGCTGAACCGCTGCGATGTGCTGTTGGAGGCACTGGGCGTGGACGCGAATGGCGAGGCACCGACGATTACCCAAATGACGCAGGACGAAATCACGGACCTCTTCGGCAAGGTGGACCGCCGCTACCGCGAGGAGGCCGACCGCGTGACCAAGTTGCTTTCCGAACACACGGGACTTTCACACTCCGACCGGATGCTGGCGGAGTTCCCCTTGCAGTCGATGCGCCTGGAGGCCCTGCGGAACCTCGCAGAGCTGCACATCGAGATCGGCTCGCTCCCGCCGGAGGCATTTGTGCGGGCACGCACTGCGTTGAGCGACGACGCGCTCTTCATCCAGTTCCCCGAAAGCAACAACCAGCTCTTGGTGGTGACCAACCGGAAGAAGCGCTTCGCGGTGGATGACGCACTGGACAAGTTCGGCTTCGACCGCGTTGAGGTTCCGGAGGGGTTGGAACGCGCGACGGTGGCGGAGGAACGGCAGGCCATCAACGGACGGCTGGAGGCGCTCAGCCGAGAGATCACCTCCACGCGAATGGCGATTCTGGCTCTGGGCGACGAATACGGCGGGATGCTTCTGGCCATTCGCAAACAGCTGCGCGGACTGATGGCAATGCGCGAGGCGCAGGGGCTTTTCGGGCAGTCCCGACAGCTCTTCTGCATCGCGGGGTGGCTGCCTACCGAGAACCTCCCGAAGCTGCGAAAACTGGTGGATGCTGCCACGGACGGCACCGGCGTCGTGGAGGCGAAGGATGCGGCGGATGTGCCAGCCGATGCGCAGGGCGACGAGCAAGTCCCCGTCCTGCTCTCCGAAAATGGCTTCACCCGTCCGTTCCGAATGCTGGTAACCAACTTCGGCACCCCGAATTACCGTGAGCTGGATCCAAGCTTCTTCGTGGGAATCACCTTCATGGTGATGTTCGGCTATATGTTCGGCGACGTGGGGCAGGGCGCTGTGCTTGCGCTGGTCGGATTGTGGCTGAGGCTCGGAAAGAAGTTCAGCTCCACGCTCAAGGACGTGGGGACGCTGCTTCTGTGTTGCGGCGGCAGCTCGGTGGTCTTCGGTTTTCTCTACGGGAGCGTCTTTGGCATCGAAGACCTGCTGCCGCATCTCTGGTTGTCGCCCATGCACGACATCCGGAGGCTGCTGATTACCGCCGTGGGCATCGGCGTAGTCTTCCTGAGCGTTTCGCTTATCATCAACATCATCAACCACATCCGCATTAGGAAATTCTACGAGGGGACCTTTGACAAATACGGGATCTTGGGGCTGTTCTTCTACTGGGCGTGCCTGGGCGTAGGCATTCATGTCATGGTCACCAAGCACTTCGCCCCTTGGCAGTTGGGGCTTGTGCTCACTCCGCTGGTTCTCATCTTCCTGAGCGGTCCCATCCACCACTTCCTGCACAAGCCGAAGGCGGGAGAGGAAAAGGAGGGACTCTTCAATGTGGTGCTCGAAGGTGTCGTCGAAACCCTCGAGACGCTCACGGGATACCTCTCCGGAACGGTTTCCTTTGTGCGTGTCGGCGCCTTGGCCATCTCCCATGCCGCCCTCTGCCTGGCCATCTCCAACATCATGAGCCTGACCGGAAGCGGCGTTGGCGGGACCATCGGAAAAGTCCTCATCAGCATCGCCGGAAACGCTTTGGTCATCTGCTTCGAGGGGATGGTCGCCGCAATCCAATGCGTGAGGCTCGAATACTACGAGATGTTCTCACGATACTTCAAGGGCGACGGCATCCCATACCAGCCATTCCAATTTGGACAGGACAAAAATTGACAATTCTGGACAATTCTGTCTGCCGATTTTTTCATCAAATCCACATCAACCAATCCAACCCCCAACCAACCCCATGCAAAACAAGCATTTTTCCAATTTCTTCCGTGTTATCCTCGTGATTCTGATGTTCTCGCTGGCACCGACACTGCTGCTGGCGGACGAGGTTCCTGCGGACTCGGTCACCCATGCGGAGGTCGCAGCCAATGCGGCGGCGAACGCGGTTGCGAATGTCACGCAGACGGCATCTCCGAATGCGAAATTCTACGCGATTGCGGCAGCGGTTGCAATCGGAAGCATGAGCGCTGCGTACGCCGTAGGCAAGATCGGCGCGGCGGTGATGGGCGCGGCTGCCGAGAAGCCGGAGATCATGAGCAAGGCACTGCCTTTTGTGGCGTTGGGCGAAGGCATCGCGCTTTTCGGTTTCCTGGTCGCCATCTTCCTGCTCGGCGCATAAGTGTTTTGTGCGCGGGGCGATTTGCCTCAGTTGGAAGAACTTACCCATGAATCCCTACCGCATCATTGGTGACCAGGACACTTGCTTGGGCTTCCGGTTCGCCGGAGTCCCAGGCGACACGGTGACCAGTCGCGAGGAGGCCTTGCCGGCGTTTCAGGAGGCTCTGAAGGACAAGAACCTGCAGATCCTCATCCTCACCGAGCAGGTGGCAGATTGGCTGGACGCCGAGGTGACCGCCCACAAGCTCGCCGTGGCTCGTCCCTACATAGCGACGATTCAGGACATCTGGGGGAAGGTCGGCAAGCAGCGCACTCTCGAACAGCTCATCTACGAGGCGGTCGGGGTGAAAATTCTGGAGCAGAAATAGCCATGGAAGACCAGGAAAGACGGCTTGAGGAGGAATTGCGCGCAGATGCGCGCGAGAAGGCCGAGCGCGTGGTCGCACGGGCGACCGCCGACGCGGCGACCGCGCTCAAGCGTGCCAAGACGCTCAATGAGCGGCGGCGTGCCAAGGCGCTTGCTCAGGCGCGTGCGGAAGCCGAACGGAAAGCGGAGAACATCCTTGCCGGCATCTGGAATGAGCAGCGCAAGATGTGGCTGATGCGTCGCGAGCAGGCCATTCAGAATTTCCTGAACGGAATGCTGGCGGATCTGGCTGGCCTGGAACCCGGCTCGGCGGAGCGCAGGAAATCACTGGAGGCGCTGGCCACGGAGGCGCTGGCTGCCGTATCTGCTGACGAATTGATAGTCACAGTGGCACCCGCCGACCAGGCGACTGTCACCCCAGATTGGCTGGCAGAACGGCTGCCTGCCGGGCGGAGTGCGCATTTCACCATACAGCCGGACACCAGCATCGGCGGTGGACTGCGGGTGGCATCGCGTGACGGGCGTCTCGACTACGATAACACCTTCGCCGGACGCCTGATGCGGATGGAGGAGGAGTTCCGGAGAACCTTGGCGGACTGCGACAAAGATAACCAGGCCAACTAGTCATAACTAGTTTGCTAGGAAAAAGATTTTCATGAAGATAGGCATCATCATACGGATCAACGGCCCGATCGTCGAGGCTCGGCAGATGGAAGAGGTCGGGATGCTCGAAGTGGTCGAAGTCGGGGAGTTGCGTCTCATCGGCGAGGTCATCCGCGTGCGCGGCGAAGTCGCGACGATACAGGTTTACGAGGAAACCAGCGGCCTTCGCCCTGGCGAGCCGGTCTATTGTACCGGTCGTCCGCTCTCCGTCTGCCTGGGGCCTGGGCTTCTGGGCACCATCTACGACGGAATCCAGCGGCCACTGGCGCGCATTGCCGAAGGCGGGGCGTTCATTGGCCGCGGCGTGAAGAAGCCCGCGTTGGATCTGGAGCGCAAGTGGCCCTTCCAGCCAATTGTCAAGGTCGGTGACGAACTCAAGCCGGGCATGGTGATTGGCGAGGTGCAGGAGACCGAGAGCGTTCTGCATCGTGTGATGGTGCCGCCGCGCGTGCAGGGAACTGTGAAGAGCGTTGTGCCGGCTGGCGAGTATGACGGCCACGCGGAACTTTGCGTGCTAGAGGACATCGCCGGAAAGCGCACGCCTGTGGGATTCTACCAGTATTGGCCGGTTCGGCAAGGGCGGCCATCTGCCAGCCGACTTCCCTTGTCGCAACCGCTGCTGACCGGATTGCGGGTGGTGGATACCTTCT
>JAFXSU010000170.1 GCA_017525435.1 Victivallales bacterium | reverse complement strand
GAGAGGTGAGAGGTGAGAGCTGAGAGGCGCGAGGTGAGAGGTGAGAGGTGCGAGGTGAGGACATGGAATTCCCATATCAAGACATGCTAGAGTTGCCGCATCATGTTTCGCAACGACATCCGCCGATGTCTTTGCGTGACCGTGCGGCACAGTTTGCGCCTTTTTCCGCACTAACTGGCTATGAGGCATTGCTAAAAGAGGTTGCCCGAACTGTCGAACCCCGACGTGAACTTGCCGAAGCCAGCCAGGAGCTGTTGAATGCACAACTCCAGCTGTTGATGGGACATCTGGGCGAGCGTCCTATTGTGCAAATCGAGTATTTTCTGCCCGATGCAAGAAAGAATGGAGGAACATACATGCATACCACTGGGCGGTTGGTTCAAGTTTTGCCAGATGAAGGGCAGCTGGTATTGTCAGATGGCAACACCATTGCTTTGGCAGATATTGCGGCACTGAAAAGCGATGTCTTGGACGAATTGGATTTCACAGGATAAATTATTGGCAACGGCGTTGTTCTTGCCTACGATTATAAAAAACAAATTACAGGAGAAAAACGATGCTGATCTTTTGGATTGGTCTGATCATTTACATTGTCGGTGCAATCGGTCTGCTGATTGACGAATTCAAGGAGAGTATCCTTTGGGGATTGCTGGGGCTGATTTTTCAGGTAACACATATCCTGTTCGCAATCCTGCATTTCCATGAATGCAAGAAAAGCCTGGGGACATTGCTGTTGGGATTCCTGTTGATGATAGTGGGAATTATGTTGTCCGGCGGGAGGATTGCAGCCTGAAAACACACCATATCCAAAGAAGTATGGGATACTGCGACTGGGATACCACTTCAGAACTCAACATCCGCTATCATGACACGGAATGGGGCGTGCCGCTGCATGACGACCGCCGACAATTCGAGTTTTTGATGATGGAGGTGATGCAATGCGGACTGAACTGGAACATGATGATGCAGAAGCGTGAAATCTTTCGCAAGTGCTTCGATGGGTTTGACTTTGACCGCATTTCCGACTACACGGAAACGGACATCGTGCGTATTCTGGAAACGCCGGGGATGATTCGTTCTCGCCGTAAGGTCGAGGCGGTCATTGCAAATGCGCACTGCTTCGAGGCCATCCGCGCTGAGTTTGGCTCGTTCTGTGATTACCTATGGGGATTCTCGAAAGGGAAAACCATCCTCTATGACCGTCATGCAAAAGGATGGATCCCAGTGAGTAATGGCCTCTCTTCGCGGATTAGTCAAGACCTCCGACGGCGGGGCTTCAGATACTTGGGGCCCACGACGGTCTATTCACATCTCCAGGCATGCGGCGTAATCAATGACCACGATTGCAATTGTCCATGCTATGCTCGAATCAATGCGGAGAATCCGACCGTGCGATGGCACCGGGATGAAGAAGTAGATGTCCAATATTTTGGTGACTAAAGAATTGCAATGAATTTTCATATCCTGTATCAAACTCCCGCCGGCATCGACAATCTATGGATTGCCAGTGATGGCGAATGCCTCACGGAGGTCCGTTTCATTCGCACCAAACCATGTGCTGACGTGACGGCCGACCTTCCGGTTTTCCGCGAGACACGCCGGTGGCTGGATTGCTATTTCAGCGGCCATGAGCCAGGCTTCCTGCCACACTACCGCATTGCCAATGGCTTGACTGACTTTCGCCGCGAGGTGCTGGAACTGCTGCTGGAGATTCCCTTCGGGCAGACCACCACATACGGTGCGCTGGCGAAGGAACTGGCTCGTCGGCGGGGCGTAATGCGGATGTCTGCCCAGGCGGTGGGAGGTGCGGTCGGCTGGAATCCCTTGTGCATCATCATTCCCTGCCATCGCGTCATTGGTGCCGATGGCAAAATGACCGGCTATGGCGGCGGACTGCCAAACAAGGTCGCATTGCTCCGCCATGAGGCAAGTAGTGGGGCGAAGCAATTGACCAAAGGCCAATGCTTCAGATGAATCAGAGTGCCATTCCGTTCTGAGGAACCAAGAATTCAAACGCATTATCGAAGTTATTCGAGACAATTAACCTCTGCTGAGGTGAACAAGTGTGGCGACTTATACTATTACGGTGGTCAGGTTTAATTTGATGGATGTTTTTCCCGCGAAACACACGAAAGACACGAAAGGAACTTGATTGGACAGGTGAAGCCTCCGGTCAAGTGCCCGGAGGAGACGCCCGCCATCCGTCGTCGGGCTGAAAGGCCTGCCGCCTTTCGCCCGTTTCCGTCTGGGGGACGTCCCTGCCGCCGCTTTCGCGGCTGTCGGCTTCACCTGCACCCCGCGATTTCCTGCGCAATGCATCAAATTTACCATGTCCAGGTTAATAAAACGAGTTGAAAAAAGGACTTCGTAAAGCTTGAGTGGGGCAGAATGCCATTGCGATTATATATTATGTTAAAAACAACATCGGTGCGATGATTTCGGCTTGATTCCTAAGTTTTTAGCGTGGTTTTATACGAATCGTGGCGGTGTCAGGTCTATACAGGAAATCCCACTTGTAACCTGCAATAAAAGTGAGGGTGACAATCTTTCTGTGCGGGGGGCGACATGTCGTTTCAACGAAAATGGATTCGGGCTTTTTTGACGGAGTTGCCGAAGCTGCGGGCCTCCGGCGTGATTGACGAGGTTGCCGAGGAGCGGTTGCGTAGCCATTATGAGGCACAGCTGACT
>JAFXSU010000169.1 GCA_017525435.1 Victivallales bacterium | reverse complement strand
ATCTCCGTTTCCGCCTACAGCTGGCTGGACACGGGGAGCATCTTGGGCATTCCCGCCGCCGTGGTCATCTTTGCGCTGGTGCTCCTGGCGATGGGATTTGTCCTAAAATACACGCCGTTTGGTCGTTACACCTATGCCATTGGCTCCAATGCACAGACAGCCTATCACGCCGGCGTGAATGTGGACAAGATACTCGTGTGGATCTACACCATCCTCGGCGCGCTGGTTGGTCTGGCGGCAATGGTGATGACCTCGCGCGCCTCCAGCGCCCAGCCCTCCGCGGGACTCTCGCTGGAGCTGGACGTCATCGCCGCAGTCATCATCGGCGGCTGCTCGCCAAGTGGTGGCAAAGGAACGATGCTGGGGACGCTCATCGGCTGCCTGCTCATCAGTTTCCTGCGCAACGGCTTGACGCTGTTGGGCGTGGTCGCGCAGATCCAACTGGTCGCGGTCGGCCTGATCATCATCATCGCCGTCACCAGCGACCGCCTCGCCACAAAGAAAAACTAGGAAATACGCTTGAAAAGACTGCTAATTCTTTTGGGAATACTGGAGATTCTGGGTATGGCTATGACAACAGCGCAGGAGAATCCGCTGATTCCGATGGCGGCAGTGACGGGGCGTCCGACGCGCGAGTTCATCCGTGAGTTCATGGGCGAATACCGCCGTGTGGGCATCACGCAGTTTTTGATTTATCCGCGGTCCGGCTGCGAGGTGGAGTATCTTTCGGAGGAGTGGTTCCAGCTCGTCCAGAATGTCCTTGACGCTGGCGAGGAACTGGGTTTCACCTCCATCTGGCTCTACGACGAGTTCAACTGGCCCAGCGGGCAGTGCGGCGGGCGCGTGATGGCCGAAAGTCCGGACTATGCACTGCAATACCTTTCCGCCAAGAAGGATGCGGAAACTGGCGAGGTGACTTTTACGGTCAACTCCATGCCCAAGTATCCGAATCTTTTGAATCCTGACGCCGTGGAGTTCTTCCTCCAGACCACCCACGAAGAGTATGCGAAACGCTTCGGAAAATATTTCGGCACGCTCATCAAGGGAATCTTTTCGGACGAGCCGTCGTATGGCTATTACTGGAGCCACGATGACTGGGACACGCCCGCCGAGGTGCGCGTGGCGTGGTATCCAGAACTCGAACAGGAATACCGCGAACGCACTGGCCACGAGTTGGAGGACGACATTAGGGCGCACTTCGACGGCTCGGCACGGCAGTGCTTCCGCAGAAACTGCAACATCTTGGCGGGGAGGCGTTTTCGTGAGACCTACTTTGACCGCATCCGGGGCTGGTGCGAAGCGCATGGTCTGTTGCTGACCGGTCATCTGATGGGCGAACACGGTGCCGAGGCAACCCGCTACAATGGCGATCCCCTGCTTGCAAACGCGGGCTTCTCATTGCCCGGAATGGACGAGATTTCCACAATCGTCCGTGTGCAGGACGCGGAGTGGCAGACGCTTGGAACCGTCCAGTACGGTGCGCGCCAGCGCGGAAACGGCGCCTTGGCGGAACTCTTCGCCCTTGGGCCAGCCACCCTTGGCCCCGCGTACTTGCGGCAGATGATCTGGCTGACCGCGCTCTTCGGTGTGGACCACTATCTTCTCGCGGTCGCGCAGTTCGGCTCGAAAGGCAATGCCCTCAAGCCTGTCTGGTATCATCCGACCAGCCCCGCGCAGACGTGGTTCGAGCACTACGACCTTCTGGGCGAGGAGGCCCAAAAGGCTGCGTTCTTCGCCCGCCGGGAAGTCTGCCCCGAGGTCGAAATCCGCTATGCGGACCACTCTCCGTTGCAGGGGGAGCTGCTGCGACGGCTGGTCCTTGAACAACGCCCCTGGAGGTTTCTGCGGGCGGGCGATGCGCCGTCGCCAGAAAGCTTCGTCGTGCTGGAGAGCTTGCCGGATGGCACGTTGCGAGACGAGAAGAGCGGTGTCGTGTTTACCGACGCCGTCCAGCTGGTCGTCTGGATGCGGATGCGCTACTGCCAGCGCGTGCGCGTTTTCTCGCGTGGCACGATTCTGACCGATGGTGTACTCGTACAATATTATAAAGATGGCTCCTGCGTGGTGCTGGACCTGCGGGAACCCACCGAGGCTCCCCGGACGCTTCTGCTGCGCTTTGCCGATGAGACGGAGAGCCGCCCCTTTGTGCTGGAGGCCGGCGGGGTGGCGGTCTTTGACCACAAGGAAGGCATAGGGCAAAGTGTACGGTGTTCGCGGCGAAATGCTGCGAGTGAAAAGTGGCGCCTTGCCTCCCTGGATCGCCCAAATCTTCTTTGCCCCGAATTCGATGCCGAAAATCGCCTGCGCATCGAAATTGCCCCTGGGGTCGGACCAATTCGCATGATGCTTCGGCAATTCGGCACGCCGGCCGAAGCATTGCTCGATGGGAAGACGGTTGTTGCCACGGCTCCTGCGGTTGACCTGCCGAAGGGCTTCAACCACCTCTATCAGGTCAGCGACGAACTCTCCCTGGATGCAGGGGAGCATTGTCTGGAATTGTCTGGAGTTGTTCAGGATTATCCATTTTTGCCCAGTATTGTCCTGTCTGGCAACTTCGCAGTGTTTTGCGATGGGCCTGGCAAGATGCGTCTGGCACCGCTGCCGACGGAGGTCTTCCTTGGCGACTTGACCACGCAGGGGTTGCGCAATTTCGCAGGGAAGGTCACGCTGGAGCAGACCGTGGAGATCCCTGCGGACGCGGAGTTCCATTGTCTGGATACTGGTGTGAACTGCGCTACGGTCTCGCTGGACGGACAGTCGCTCGGCGTGCGTTGCTGGGCCCCCTTTGCCTGGGAGGTTTCAGCGGAGATGCGTGGCAAGTCTGCGGAACTGTCTGTCACTTTGGAGTCTCCCGTGGGATGGCTCTTCGGTCGCGAACGTCTGGCGGGGAAGGCGTGGCAGACCTCCCGCACCATCCTGCCCCCCGGCATCTACCGCGCGGAGTGGGAATGAGGAATGAGGAATGAGGGACCTTCGGAGCGTGGTTCCTGCGGCCGCCCAAGGGAATGAGGGGCCTTCGGAGCGTGGCTCCTGCGGCCTCCCAAGGGAATGAGGGACCTTCGGAGCGTGGCTCCTGCGGCCTCCCAAGGGAATGAGGGACCTTCGGAGCGTGGCT
>JAFXSU010000168.1 GCA_017525435.1 Victivallales bacterium | reverse complement strand
GTGGATAAAGCGGTCCGAAGCGCGGAACTGCAGAGGCATCACCATAGAGGTGCATTTCCCAGGCCTCGAAGAGCGCATGGTTGTGGTTGAGGTAATTGCTGTGGTAGTTGTCGTAGAAGGTCTCGCAGTAGTTGACCGCAGTGTTGAGGGATCCGGTCGCGTAGGCACCGCTGGTGGCAAGATGCTCAACGGTATTCCAGTGCGCCTGGAGGTCGGCAAAAGTCTCCAGCTGGACGATGGGCGGAGTCCAGAAGGTCACTTCCGTGGAGGCGATGACCGCCTGGACAGTAGTGTTGGACTGGCTGTCGAAGAGTGCCTGGACAAGGCAGGGGCCGGCGGTGCTTTCGCCGGAGGTGTGGGTGCTGACATCCCAGCTGGAACCATGTTCGAGGTTGCCGGAACTGCAGTTCGGGGCGAGGATGTAGGGGAGCATCAGCTTGTTGGAAAGACTCTCGATGTCAGCCGAGGCGAAGCCACTGGTTATGAAGCTGGTGCAAGTGCCGTGGCCGAGATAATAGAAGGTCGAGGCGCCTGCATTCAAGGCGTCGATGACATCATCGGTGATTGGAGTGTTTTTGTCGGCGTAGAGTTCAGTGGCGGAGGCAATAATCCCTGCCTCCTGGAGTTTGGCACAGGCTTGGGCGACAATCGTTTTGTCTTTGATGCCATAATAGGGATTGCTGGTGTTGGAGGAGGAATCATTGGAACCCATGAAGATTCCGGTGGTCAGCCAATTCGGGTTTGATTGGCTGGCCAGAGTGGTTCCCTGCTCGATGATGCGCAGGCGGCTCAGGAGGTTGTTGATGTGGGAAAAGGTACTCACGGGCAGGCGAGAGAGGAAGGCGTCCTGGTAGAGCTGGTCGTCCGTGCCATCCAGGAAGGCGTAGGGTATGTCGCTGGCGCAGAGGGTGTAGAGGATTGGCGTGTTGCCGGAGGCTTTTTCGGCATTTCGTCCGAATTCGTCGGTCCCCTGGTGCTGGTAGGGTGGAATGATATTGTAGTCACCAATAAGAACCAGGTGCGTAAAGGCAGTCGCGTCATATTGCGTCTGGAGATACTCCTTGAGGGCATCGGCGCCCTCACCAGTGTCCGCAGGGTATCCAATGGTCTGAACTGTCCAACCGATCTGACGCTTCCATTCGACAAAATTGTCCAGACTTGTCTGGATTTGTCCAGTCCATTTAGAAGGATAGACAATCACGAGAGTCCCTATAGAAGAGATTTCGACACTGCGAAGAGTTTCTGCGTTCAAAAAGGTTCTGCGCTGGAGTTGCGCGAAGTCCGGCTGGGCGTCCAACTGCGGAACGGCTTCTGCTTCACCCTTTGCACGGACAACGAAATTGGCGGAGGTCATGACGCGCAGTTCGTGGCGGTCAGGAAGATACTGGAATGGCGAAACAACGATTCCATACCCGTTGGTATGGCGAATTTGATAATTGCTTGCCAGGCAGAGATTTTCAGTGGGATATGGCGCAGTTCCCTCATAGATGGCGGAGTCTGGCGTGGCGTCCGGTAGTTCTTCGACAGTGGTTAGGCAAGGACCAACTCCCGGTTCCGGCGTGATGTCTTTGATAGTAATATATTCCGCTTCAATAAGTTCTATGGTGACATCCGCACCATTCGGCATCGCGACGTCTGTGCGGAAGACAGGCAGGGCGGGGGCACCGGCATGGTCCAGTCGATGTGTGCCTTGGGCGGTGATGCGGTACCAGATGATCCCGTCGGTGGCGGTGATTTCCTCAATGGAATACTCCGGCAAATCGAAGTGGATGTGCACCTCCTGCGGGGTGGAGGACAACAAGGTGAAAGCCGGGTGATGAGGGGACGGTGATTGTGGCGGAGGCGTTGTCGGCGGGGAAGGAGGTGAAGCGGGCGGTTGCAATTGCGGACGGAAACCGCTGGAAAGCTGTCGAGAATGACGCTCCGCAATGTGCCGCACCGATGGCACGCAAAGCCAGGCCCCCAGCATCGCCAGGAGCAACAGAATAACTAAGATGGTGCGGCGGGAAGGCAAAAGAAAAGCTTAAAGGTTAAAATTTAAAGTCTCAAGTTCCAACAATTGTCTTTCTGTTGACGATTAAGATCTTTGATTCAAGTCAGATAACGCAAACGCGTAAATTAGCAGCTTCGCATCCGCGCCATCGCCGTCGGCTAGGCGGTCGCGGAGAAAGTCCTTGAGTTGCGCTTCGGGGACGATGAGGACTTCGATGTCCTCGGAGGCTTCTGGATGTGGAACGGGCGGATGACGCCGGTAGTGCTCGGAGTCGATTTCGACGACAACTCCGGCGATTGTCTCGTCGGTCAGTCCGGCACTGCTGAAGCCGAATGGGATGGTGTCCACGACCTTGCCTGTGTAGCCAGTCTCCTCGGAGAGTTCGCGCAATGCGGCGGAGGTGAAGTCCTCGCCGGGCTCGACCAGTCCTGCCGGAAACTCGAGGCAGAATTTTCCTGCGGGCGGACGGAACTGCCGCACGAGAACCAGACTGCGTTCTGGCATCAACCGTGCGATAATCATCGCCGCATGACCATGCCCGCCGGTGCGCGAGGCGCAGTCCCACCTGCGTTCTTGGTCATGCGTGTCTTGCCAAACAATGGAGTCAAGTTTTAAGAATCTGCTGGCGGCGATGGATTCTTTGGACAGGATTTTCGGACTTCCGGTTTCCATACTGGCGTACTATAATGCTGTAAAAAGGTCTTTTCTTTTTGGGAGACGATAAAGACGGTTAGTAGAACCTAAGAGTTCTAAGAGCTGAAGTCCATCTTTTGTTGCAAATGGTGGAAAAAAAGGAATGTAATGAGGTCAATTTACTTGAACTGGCTTGCGAATCAGTCAAAAGGGTGTAAATTATGTGCTACGCCTGTTTTCTGGGATGGTAGCTCAGTCGGTAGAGCATTGCACTTTTAATGCAGTGGTCACGGGTTCGAATCCCGTCCATCCCACCATCTTTTTCGCCTGGTCGGCTGACATTGCCGAAGGCGTAACTCTTTCATCCTAAACTAGTTAGAAACATCCGAGGTGTATTATGGGTCAAGTCTGTGAAATCTGCGGCAAGCACAAGGCTTTTGGCGGTCACATCACCCGCCGTGGTCTGGCAAAGAAGAAGGGCGGTATCGGCATGCACGTGGTGAAAGTCACGAAGCGTGAGTTCAAGCCGAACCTGAAGAGCGTGCGCGCCGTGGTGAATGGCGGCGTGAAGCGCCTCACGGTGTGCACCGCCTGTCTGCGTTCCGGCAAGGTCGTCAAGGCATAATTTCTTGTCTTAGACGAACCTAGTCACTGCCTGATAGTTTCGGGTTGGGAAAAGACGGTCATGCCTTGCGTGTCCGTCTTTTCCGCGTTTTATTGGGGTGGAAATTGCCATGAGCGAAAATCGGTCCATGCGCCATTGTCTGAATGATTATCCTTCTGACCGCGTGCTGATTGCACCATCGGTGTTGGCTTGCGACTGGGCGCAGTTCGGCGAGGAAGTGCAAGCCGTCACGGCCGCCGGTGCAGAGGTCTTGCACCTGGATGTGATGGATGGGCATTTCGTGCCGAACATCTCCTTCGGGATGGATGTTGTGAAGTCCGTGCGGACACTTTCCGACCAGGTCTTCGATGTCCACCTGATGATTGACAACCCACGCAAATACCTCAAGCGCTTCGCATTGGCTGGGGCGGACCACATCACTTTCCATGTCGAAGTGTGGGATGACGCGGACGAACTGATCGACCAGATCCATGCGCTGGGGTGCACCGCCGGCCTTTCCCTTCGACCTGCCACGCCGATTGATGCCGTGGTGCCGTTTTTGCCGAAACTGGACATGCTGCTGGTGATGACGGTTGAACCCGGCTTCGGCGGACAGTCGTTCCACGGCGAGCAGCTTTCCCGTATTCTGAAATTGCGGCAGCTCATTGACCAAACCGGCAAAGCCGTTCGCCTGGAGGTGGACGGCGGGATTGCCGAAGACACCGCGCAATTGGTTCGCTCCTGCGGGGCGGATGTGCTGGTGGCAGGTTCCAGTGTTTTCCGAGACAAGGGCAAGTACCGCCAGGCGATTGACCGCCTGCGTTGACATTTTTCGTATTCGTCGTTCAAACCAAGGACAAAACATGTTCATTTCCCATTTCAACCGCTACTTTGAGAAGCACGCCAAGGTCACCTATCTGGTGCTCCTGATTGTCATCATCGCTACCTTCGTCATCTTCGTGACGCCGGGAGATGTCTTTCGCGGGGATGGTCGGGTGACCGACATCGGCGAAATGTATGGCAAAAAGTTGAATGTTGACCAGATGAAGGCGGAGTTCCAAAAGACCACCGTTGGCTTTTGGCTTCAATATCCGCAGTATTTCGGGCGTGATTTGGGGTTCGACAACGATATGCTGCTTCAGCAGACGCTGATGCGGATGCGCTTGTTGCACGAGGCGAAAAGCCTTGGGCTGGCAAAAGTCGCTGACCAGGAGGTCAAAGACGCCATCGCCAAATGCCCCGTCTTCTTCGAGGATGGCAAATTCTCCCCCGAGGTGTTCAAGTCCACCCTGGACGCATTGAACAACGCCTACGGGATGCTGCCTGCCGAGTTTGACGACGTGGTCCGCGAGAACATCATCATCGAGCGGGTGCAGAATAAAGTCACCGACGCGGTCACGGTTTCCGATGACGAAATCAACTCCGCCCTGGCGCAATATTCACTCAAGTGCGCGACAATTCTGGTGGACGGGAAGGCCGCCGATCCGACGGAAGAGGACATTCAAGATTTCTTCAAGAATCGCTCAAGTGAAATTCAGCTGCCTGAGACCAAAGATGCCTTGGTGGCTCTCTTCTATTTTGATGCGTTGAAGGCGAAAGCCAATGAAGATGCCGAGCTTTCCGCACGGATTACTCCTAGCCAGGATGAAATCCAGCGGTATTTCGATACCAACGGCGCTCGACTCTATGCCGGCAAGCAACTCAGCGAGGTGACGTCGGAGATCACCAACATCTTGCTGGAGGAGAAGGTCCGCGCCGAGGCGCGTCGTCGTGCTCTTGCACTCTCTCGCGCTTTCGCGACGGTGACGGAGAACGAGGACGCCGATCAGCGCAGCGCCCACTTCGAGGAGGAGGCGGTGAAGGCAGGCGCGACGGTGACGCGTAGCGAGGTCGCTACGGAGAACATCGTCAAGGGGATGACGGGCGAACAGCCCTATTTGGCCAATGCCATCCGCAAGCTTGCCAAGGCGGGAGATGTCACCGGGCTGGTGACGGGTACCAACTATGCGGCCATCGCCTATGTGAAGAATACGCAGGCCACGCCAATGCCGGTTGAGTTGCCGGCTTTGACTGAGGGTGCTGCGGACGACTATCTGCGCACCACCATTCGCCAGATGATTCAGCGGGAAAAGGCGCTCGCCTTCTTCCAGGAGCAGGTGAAGGGACCATACGAGGCGTATGCCGAGAAGGTCAAGGAGATCGAGGCGGACAAGTCCATGAATGCCGCCGACAAACAACAACAGCTGATGGCGTTGGAGACGACCATCGACTCCCAGCGGGTAATCAAGTTCTTTGTGCCGGAGAAGCGTGATTTTGTGCTGGCGACCTTCGCACCTGAGGCCTACCGTGATCAGGTTCCGGAAATGACGGAGGATGAGCTGAGGAAGGTTTACGAGGAGCGAAAGGATACTTACCAGAAGGTCAAAGTCCGTCTGGGCCGCATCTTTGTCGAGACTGATGGGCTGGAGGGCGAAGCCCTGACCGCCAAGGAGGCAAAGGTGGCCGAGGCCCAGCAGAAGCTCTCTGCCGAGGGAGCTGATTTCCTGGCGATTGCCAAGGAGTATAGTGAACAGTCCAGTCAAGAGGATCGCACGCTTCGTGACCTGGATAGCCTTTCCGATGCTTTGCGCGCTGCGGTAGCGAATCTGCAGGCTGGACAAATTTCTCCCGTGGTCAAGGATGCTCGTGGCAGTTACATCGTGAAAGTGCTGGAACGTCAGGATGGCCGTGCTTTCACCGAGGTTCAGAACGAACTGAAGGAGGAGCTTGTCACTGCGGCGGCCAAACGGCTTGCCGATGAAGACGCGGCCAAGCTCGCCTTGCAGTTGAGTGACCAATGGTGGGAGGTCGCGGAGAAGAATCCCGAAGGCGCAGTGCCTGCGACTATGTTCGAGGAAGCGCTCAAGGCATTCCCTGCCGCCAAGCTGGATTCCTTTACCAATGTTTCTCCGTATGACACGACATACCCGCAAGAGGTTATGTATAAGGTGTTCACGGCACAGGAAAAGGCGCCGATTACCTCCAATGTCGTCACCGACAACGGCTCGTATGTCGCGGCACTGACTGGTACGACTGAGCAGCACCTCAGCGACCCGGCGACCGACAACCAGGCTTACGCTGTTCTGCTGGCGGCTTACCGTGATGCGGTCCAAATGGAGCAGGCCTTGCGCACTGCCCAGAGCGAACGTGCCCGCTTAAGTGCCGCGCTGGTTGGTGAGGCGAAATTGGATGATGTGGCGGCTCCCCTGAAATTCGATGATTTGCCTGCTATCAGTCAAAATGATATCGCCACACGTGCCGCGGTGGTGACTACCATTGAGAACGGCAAGCAGATTGCGATTTCCGACTTGGCGGCGCAGTTGTCGGCTGCCCAGGCTGGGATGGTGCTGGAACCCATCCGGGCCGAGCGTCACTTCAATTCCCCGCAGTCCAATGGGAATCCCTATCAGCAGGTGGTGGTGCCGATGGGCTACCAGCTCATCTATGTCGCTGGAATCGATGAAGAGGCCGGCAAAACCGCTTCCGACGAAGTGCGTGATGGACTCCGGAATCGGATGCTGGCTACCAAGAAGAGCCAGGCCCTCAATGATTACATGGCTCAGCTGGAGGCGCAGTCCAATACCCGTCTGCGCGGTGAATAACTCTGCGCGACGCCATTCCTCTTGAATCAAGGTACGCCGGTCGTCGCTTGTGCGATGGCCGGCGTTTTGAGTTTAGTCCTGAATCCGTGAATTGTGGGCGGACGTACTGCCGGCACCCCGCCGACAGAAAATGCGTTGTGCTGGCGCCCCGCCAGGACAGAGTTAAATTCACGGATTCAGGTTTAGGATCTCGGGGGGTGGCGCGCCTGAGATCTCTGATTTCGGATTTCGGGGATCACCACCCTGATGATTTCGTACGCGCGTGCGCACGACCAATTTGGGGAAGTATAGCCCTCACCCCCTTCGGTGGTACTTTAATGCCGAATCCAGCAATTTGCAAATTCGCCTGGACTTTTTACAAACGAATCTTAGTTTTTTTGTTCTTTTTAATAATTCATTTATTGCAAATAATTTGGAATAAAACACTCTCATGTGCCTCAGTGAGTTACATCACTTCACGGCATTCGTGTATTTGAGAACACGGTTTGATTAAGCATTTCACCAGTTTGTTTTGTCTGCTGTTTCTGCTGTCGATGGCATCATTTGGCGGCGGCATTCCGTTGCGCGTGCCGTGGTTGCCGGATCCGCAGAACACGGGGCCGACCGCACGGGCACGCCTTGCGGTGCTGGCAGAGTTTCGCCGGCGTTTCCCGGAAGTAGAACTGGAGGCCTTCAGCGGCATTACCATCCCTGGCATGGAGGAGGAGTCTCGGCTGATGCTGGCGATTGCTGGCGGCATGGCGCCGGATGTCTTCTCGGTGAGTCTGCACATGTCTGACACCTATATCCAGCAGGGTTTTCTTTATCCCCTGGATGAATTTGTCGAAGCGGATTATCCTGGCGGTCGTGAGGAGTTTCTCTCAGGGAGTCCGAAGGCATTGTGGCCAGTGTTGGAGCGGGAAGGGCCTGCTGTAGGAGACATTCCCGCCGGTCGACATCTCTGGTATCGAAGCGGCCCTGCGTTGACGAGGGTATTTGCGTGGCGCAAGGACCTCTTTCAAAATGCGGGCCTGGATCCCGATCGCCCCCCGCAGGACTGGCAGGAACTTTACAACTATGCGCGTCGGCTGACTTCGCCAGGCGATTATGTTTACGGCATAAGTATCCATTCCGGAGTGACTGGTGCCTGGGATTTCATGGCGTTTATGGCTGCGGCAGGAGG
>JAFXSU010000167.1 GCA_017525435.1 Victivallales bacterium | reverse complement strand
GGGCCCCATCCCTCCGGTCTTGCCGGATACCGCGACCGTCGGGGATGCTGCGCGAATCTTTGACCAGACCAACGCCGATGTCATCGCAATCAGCCACAATGGGCGGTTCCTGGGCATCTTGTCAAAGGCGCATCTGCTGGAGAACTACCGCCAGCTTCTGGTACAGCATGACCTGTTTTAATAAAATTAAATATAATATATTTATTACAAATAATTTATAATATAAATTAAACACCACGACAATCCCCCGTCCCATCTACCAACGCCCTGCTCCCCGTGAAGGCACCTGACTAAGCCAGGTTTTCAAGATGAAGAGGCACGGGGGCAGTAGCTCCCGTAGAATTGTAGAAGTGCAATTGGGAACCCGCTTGGGAAACATAGCCACCCACAAATCCCAAGCGGCATACAATCTACCGCTTTCCCCCTCTTTCACGCCTCCTGGTCGAACTTCTCGCGGTTGATCCAGAGACCGAGTGCGGGGTTCGGAATGTAGTAGATCTCCTCGCCGTCCAAGCTGTTGTAGCCATACTGGAGTTTGGCGGGATCGTATTTGGCGGCCATCTCGTCGAAGCTGGCGGGAATAAAGCCAACTCCGGCGATTTCCTCCTGGGTAATATCCTTGACCGCATAGGTGATGCGGAAACGTCCGTCGGAGGAGCCGTGGATGAGATGGGCGGCCGCTCCCATGTTGTCCCGCAGGTCCTGGTTCTCGGGCTTCTGGAACTGCTCCAGCGTATTGAGGCGACCGCGATAGCCGTATTTGCGGATGAGCTGACCCACCTTGGCATCCTCTCCGAAGCGTTCGACTCCAGGTGCGAGAATAATGAGATCGCCGTCGTCCGCCATCGCCATTCGGGTTCGGTAAACTGCCTTGTTGCCCAGCCAGGTGCTTTTGAACTCGCCGGGGTCGAGATAGACCACGCACTTCTTGAGGCCGTGCGGAACAAAGTCGATGTTTTTCTGCTGTGCGAGCTTGACCGCCTCGGTGAGGCACTGTCGCCCCTCGCCGATGAAGAGGCCATGGGTATGGATGGCACGGCCAGTCGCAGTGGTCACGGTCAAAGCAAAGAGAATCGGGCGCGTATTGAGGAAATGCTCCATGCCGTAGTCGAAAATGCGGCGCACCGGCGTATTGTCGCGGCCCATCATGCGTTCCATGCCATAGACCGCACCGACCATGTGGCTCTTGTTGATCATGTCGCTTCCACCCACGCCAACAAAGAGGTTCTTGGCATGGTTCGACATCCCGATCACCTCGTGGGGAACCACCTGCCCCGGAGAGACAATCAGGTCGTACGATTCGTCCATCACCCGCCGATTGACCTCCACGCTCACAGGGTCCTTCCACAACCCCTCCGTGATCTCTGAAAGAAAACTCGCCGGAACCTCGCCCAGCTTCACCACGTCGTTGCGCCAATCATGCACGAGCATCTTGTCATAGGGGATGTCTCCGAACATGTCAAGCCACTGTTCGCGGGTGACCGCGACGTGCGTGCCCAGGGCCGGCATCACATCCACCTCGGCACCTTGCTCCACAAGCTTGTGGTAGAGGTAGTTGGTGATGAAGCCGGCGTTCGAATGGTAGCGCGTGTAGTCCGGCGGCAGCAGCAGTGCCTTGCGGACGATGCGTCCGGCAAGCGCCTCGTCCAGCGCGGCGCGTATTTCATCGGGGGAAAGACCGTTATTTGTTTTGGCGATTCGGTAGATGTCGTTCATTTTTGACAAAATGTTTGAGTGGATAATTCACTTGCATTAATATACACTGGGAAACGCAATATCTGCCATGCGACCATCATAACTCGTGAATGATATTATAGTAAATGTAATCTTTCATCCATAATCCGCGGGGAGTCCGCCCATCATTATGAAAAAAAACACCCCACCCGTCAAGCCAGTCGGCTTCGGCATCATTGGCGCCGGCATGATCGCCGAACTGCACGCAAAGTCCTTGCAGGCACTGGACAACACGGAGCTGGTTGGCTTCTACGACGCCAATCCAGCCGCCGCAAAAGCACGCGCCAAGCAGTTCCACTGCAAGGCTTACGATGACTTTGAAGAACTCCTGGCGGACTCCGCCATCGAGGCGGTAACCATCGCCACGCCTTCGGGACTCCATGCCAGCGTCGCCATCCCCGCAGCCAAGGCTGGCAAGCACATCCTCTGCGAAAAGCCGCTTGAGGTCACGCTGGAGAAAGTGGACAAGATCATCGCTGCGTGCGACGAGAACCACGTGCTCCTCTCACCTGTCTTCCAGAGCCGCTTCTCCAAGCCCGTGCAGCTTGTCCGCGAGGCGATGCTCGGCGGACGCTTCGGGCGGATGGTGCTGGCCTCCGCGCAGATGCGATGGTACCGAGACACCGCCTACTACACACGCTCCAACTGGCGCGGAACCTGGAAGATGGACGGCGGTGGAGCTTTGATGAACCAGGCCATCCACATGATCGACCTGCTCCTCTACATCAACGGCGCACCCGCCGAAGTCTCCGCCATCGCCGGCACTCTCACGCATTCCATTGAAGTGGAAGACAACCTCTGCGCCACCGTCCGTTGGCGCAACGGCTCTTTCGGCACCATCGAGGTCTCCACCTCCTGCGCTCCCGGCTTCCCCCGCCGCATCGAGTTCTCCGGCTCAGCCGGCTCCGTCTCCTTCGAGGAGGACAGCATGATCCGATGGGAGTTCCTCGACCACCAACCCATCGACGATGAAATCCGCGCAGCCATCACTGGCGCCGGAGATGCCTGCGGAGGCAGGGCACCCATGAATATCAACGAGTTCGGGCATCGTGCACAACTCGCAGATCTGGCCAACGCAATCCGACTCGGAACTCCACTGCGGCTGGACGGCCGAGAGGGACGCCGTGCCGTCGAACTCATCACCGGCATCTACCATTCCATGCGCACTGGGAAACCCTATCGCTTCGAATGAACAGCGTATCTGATTTGACCGCCAGCAAGCGCCACTTCCGCGAGGCGCGCCTGGGTGCCTTCATCCACTGGGGACTCTATGCCAATCCAGGCGGCGTGTGGGAAGGGACATCCGTCCCCTATCTGGCTGAATGGCTTCAATCCGCCCGGCGCATCCCCAATGCCGAATACTCACGGTTGGCAGAGCAATTCAACCCGCAGGGCTTCGATGCAGACGCCATCGTCAAGGCTTTCTCCGACGCAGGGATGCGGTATATCGTCTTCACCGCCAAACACCACGAGGGCTTCGCGATGTGGCGAAGCCATGTAAGTCCCTTCAACAGCTACGACGCCACGCCCGCGCACCGCGACTTCGTCGACGAGTGGTCCCACGCCTGTCAAAAGCATGGCGTGAAACTCGGCCTCTACTACTCGCACTGCCTGGATTGGCACGAGCCGGACGGCGGAGATCCGCGCCCCTGCGCGGACAACTTCGGGATGAGCTGGGGAAACGACTGGGACTTCCCTGACCAGCAAAGCAAAAATTTCGACCGTTATTTCGAAGGGAAGGTCCTCCCGCAGCTCACGGAACTGCTATCCAACTATGGCGAGGTAGCGGTGCTGTGGCTGGACTGTCCGATGACAGTCATCACTCCGCACCATGCTCGACGCATCCTTGAACTGGTTCATACCCTCCAACCCAACTGTCTGGTAAACAGCCGCCTCTGCATGCTGGAGACGCTTGGAGACTACGGTTCGCTTGGAGACAACCAGCTGCCGGCCGGAACCACTGCCGACGACTTCCCACGAGAGGCCATCATCACCCTCAACGACTCCTGGGGATACAAATCCACCGACCACAACTGGAAATCCCCCGCGCAAGTCCGTAAAATCACCCTGGATGCCTTGCAGTCCGGCGCAAACCTTCTCGTGAATTTCGGACCGGACGGCGAAGGCCGCCTCACTCCGGAGTCCTGGGCGGTCCTCCACGACCTCGCCAAGTGGCAGGCCGCCGTCGGCGAGGCACTCCACTCTGGCGGCCAGTCCCCCTTCCCGCAAGACCTCGGTTGGGCAAACGCAGTCGCCGCCGGTCAAAAACTGTGGATCTTCCCGCATGCCGAGACACCCCAGAGCGCCACGCTCGCCGGAGTATCTGGAGAACTCCAAAACGCTTGTGGCGGAGAAGTCCAGCGTCTTTCCGACGACACCTGGCAACTGGCTGGCTTGGAAAGACTGGCCAAAACGCAGACGCCTCTAAGGATGGAGTTTTCCGCGCCGCCGCACTACGACACCTGCCCGCGCATCCAAAATGGCCGGATGAGTCTGTTGCCCGCCCAGGCGCGACTCGTCCACGGCAAAGCCAATGCATCGACAGCCCTTGCGGATGCCCCGCTGGGTGCCGCCGGTGAAAAACTCATCGGAAACGGCCACAGCGTTCTAGCCGACAATGGCGCACTATGCGACTGGCAAAACCCCGCCGAACGATGCGTCTGGCACCTCCGATTGGAAAGCGGTCGATATCGCCTGCGACTCGTTACCCGCAATGGTGCGCATAGCCAGCCCTGGCATGGCGACCGAACCGTCGAAGTGACAATCGGCGACCGCCAACTTACTGCCAATCTCGTTGCGACCGAGGAACTAGACGACTCGCACTATTATCGGGCGGCAATCACCGACCTTGGAGAAATATCCATCGTTCACGGCGGTGAACTCGATCTGACCATCCGCACCATCCATATTGCCTCGCCCGACGCCGCTACCATGCAGCTCGAACGCCTGGAACTCCAACGCTCCTAGTGCTCTGTAACAGTTGAAAATCTACCTAAATCCGTGAATTGTGGGTGGATGTACTGTCGGCGCTTCGCCGACAGAAAATGCGTTGTGCTGGTGCCCCGCCAGCACAGAGTAAAATTCACGGATTCAGGATCTACAAAAATAGCCCATTGCCGGGCATCTTCCGGCGCTGACCTTTTTGTTCGGTTTCATCTGTTACAGACCACTAGTGCGCATCACACTATTAACCTAGACAGAGCAAATTTGGTTGGTGTGAATAAGCGGTTGGGACGCCCTCCCCTGCGACCT
>JAFXSU010000166.1 GCA_017525435.1 Victivallales bacterium | reverse complement strand
GGCGAGAACTCGATGATCACCGAAAGCACCACCACGGTGCTGCTGGAGGCAGCCGCCTTCGACCGCACGAACATCCGCCTCTCCAGCCGCGCCCTTAACAAGGCCACCGACTCCAGCTACACCTACGAGCGCGGCGTCTCTCCCGAAACCACCGCCCTGGCTAGCGCACGTGCCGCGAACCTGCTTTGCGAACTGGCTGGAGCAGAGCAGCTTGGCGAAGCGATTGACTGCTATCCGCGCCCCTGGCAGAGCGAGGCGATCACCGCCTCCGCCAGCCGAATCAACGACCTGCTGGGACTGAAACTTACCACGGACGAGGTGGTCGGGCTCCTGGCACGTCGTGGCATCCAGACCACGGCGCAGGACGGCGATTACTTCACTGTCGCCACGCCATGGTGGCGCTTCGATCTCCATGCACCCGTGGATCTTGCTGAGGAGGTCGCGCAGATGATGGGGCTGGATGCGATTCCCGAGTCCACGCCCGTCGCCGCACTGGGCGGCTCTGCCAAGGAGGACAAATACTATCCGCAGGAGAATGCTCGCGCGAAGCTGCTCTCCTTGGGGCTGGACGAAATCATGAACTACACGATGTGGTCCGAGACGCAGTGTCTGGCTGGCACGACGCTCACCGCCGACGACCTGCTGAAGGTCTCGAACCCTATCTCCGCAGACACGGCGTTCCTGCGTCCGACCATGCTGCCGGGACTGCTGGCAGTCGTGCACCACAATGTCTCGCACAACCAGCATGACCTGGCGCTTTTTGAGCTGGGGCGTGTTTTCCAGCTGGAGAACGGCGCACCTGCCGAAAAGCTCCAGATTGGCATCGCGGTCAGCGGTCGCCGTCATCCGGAGCGTTTCGGCAAGGAGAAGGCCGAGGAGGCGGATTTCTATACCCTGAAGGGCATTTTGGAAGGCTTCCTGGATGCCAATGGCTTGGCGGACTTCTACCGTTGCGAAGTTGCGGAGCATCCGGCCTTCCAAAAGGGCGTCTGCGCGAAGATGACCGCGCGCAACAAGCGTGAACTGGCGGTATTCGGTGCGGTCGCCCCCACGCTGACCAAGGGCTTCCGCATGCGCCATCCGCTCTATGTGGCGCTGATTGACTTGGAGGCCGTCTATGCCGCACCGCATCCCTCCAAGAAATATGTGGCTTTGCCGCAATTCCCCGGCGTGGAGCGCGACATCTCGTTCTTGGCGCCCGCGAATCTCACGAACTTGCAGGTCACCGAGGCGATCAAGAGTTTGAAGATCCCCGGCGTTGTGAAAGTCGAGCTCTTCGATCTCTTTGCCGATGCACAGAAACTTGGCGCGGACAAGCAGTCGATGGCATATACCATCACCTACCAGGACCCCGCCAAGACCCTCACCGACGACGAAGTGAACCAGCTCCAGGAGAAGCTCCGCCAGGGCCTAGTCAAGAAGCTCGGCGTCGAATTGCGGTAGCATGACCTCGGCCTCGGCTGGTTAACTATGCCTGTGGCGTCAATGGTGTTTGAACGCAGGTGTCTGAAATGAAATCTCCATCGGACAAGCTTCTGCGTCGCTTCGCCTGGCTGTTGCTGGGCGTAGGCGTCTATGTTCCGATGGCATTTCTGCTCAGCATGGTGGCCTACGCAAAGCCGTATGTGTGGTACGACCAGTACCTGAGCGCACTTGGGCTGATTCGTTTGCCGGACGGTCAGCCGAACACCATCGCCTCCTGGCTGTTCTTCAATTCGGCGTTGATGGTGGCCGGGTTGGGCACTGCGATATATTTCCTGTTGCGGGGGTGGGACTTCGCAACCCGCCCTGCGGTCACATGGTTTCAGCGTATCCGAGCCTGCCTGCTGGTGGCCTTCGGTCTCATGGGGGGCGTGGGCCTGGCAATGATTGGGTTGATTCCCTACGACTGCAACCCCGACTGGCACAATTATTCCACCTTTATCGCGCTGGGCGGCTTGGGGCATGCGGTGCCCCTGTGCATCACTTCGCCAACGAGTCGCTTTGCCTCTCGCGCAGTGAATTTCTCCTGGGGTGCTGTCGCATTCATTATCATTCTGGTGCTGAGTGGCATGCGTGACCTGGTGGCCAAGAAGCAGCTGCTTTGCTATGGACCTTCCCAGCAGAAGTTGCTGGTCCTCGGCTTTTATCTCTTCATCGTCTTGCACGCCGTGTTGCTCTTCCGGCATACGGCTCCCCGCCCATGTCCACGCTGACCCTCATCGCCACACCAATCGGCAACCTTGGAGACGCCACGGAACGCCTGAAGCAGACGCTCCCCACGCTGGACATCCTCTGTTGCGAGGATACGCGTCATACCGGAAGCCTAGTGACTTTGCTGGGCATCGAACGTCCGAAGCTCTATGTGGCAAACCACGAACACAACGAGCGTGCGATGGCCGCGCGGATTGTCGGCTGGCTTGACGAGGGCAAGCGCGTGGGGCTGTGCAGCGATGCGGGCTATCCGCTGGTCAGCGACCCCGGCTACCCGGCGGTGGTCGCGGCATTGGAGGCTGGCCACGAACTGGAAGTCATCCCTGGTCCCAGCGCAGTAACCGTGGCGCTGCTGCTTTCCGGACTGCCACCCTCCAGCTATACCTTCAAGGGCTTCCCCCCGCGAAAACCGGGCCATCGTCGTACCTTCCTGGAGGAGGACGCCGAGAGCCGCCATACGCTGATTTTCTACGAGTCGCCTTTCCGCATCGGGAAGCTGCTCCAGGAGGCATTGGAGGTCTATGGCGACCGCCGTGCCGCTGTCTGCCTGGAACTCACCAAGCAGTTCCAGCGTGTGAAGCGCGGGAACTTGAGCGAACTGGCACCGCAGTTTGACGAGAAAGTCAAAGGCGAGGCGGTCATCGTCATCGAAGGCCGTGGGAGTTCCGCCAAGTCGGAGTCGGAATAAAATAGGCATTTGTTTCCTATGTAGGCACTTAATTACACTTCTACAAATTCTACGGGAGCTGCCGCCCCTATCCCCCTTCAGCTTGAAAAAACAGCTTAGTTAAGTGCCATCACGGGGGATATAGCTTGACCTTGCTTCATTTCAAGAATGACTCTTCCATTGACATGAATCAGCTTTTCGCCATCAATCCATTCATTGGCTCAGGAATCACCGGAGAGGGCGACTTCCCCACCCCGGAATCACTTTTGGAGCACTTGGACTACCTGGGCATCGACCGCTGTCTGGTCTCTTCGCTGACCGCACGAGACTATGCCCCCGCCTGCGGGAACCGCGAGTTGCTGGAGGTCATCGCGCCGTATCGCGACCGGTTGCTGCCGTGTCTGCTCCTGACGCCGTCCGCCTGTTACGAGGATGGTGAAATCGACTTCTTCCGTCAGCAATTGTCTGCCGGGAACCGTGCTCTCCGTCTTTGCCTTGCGGAGATGGAATTCCAGATGCGGGATGTCGAGCGGGCAATCTCCCTGCTGGCCGACCTACGCCCCGTCCTCTTTTTCGACACGCCCTTCAATAGCGACTACCTCAATATGCACGATGTGGCGGAAATCGCCACGAGCTATCCCGACGTGACTTTTGTATGTACGCAGCAGATGTGGGGGAGGTTCCAGACCACCTTGGATTTGATGTGGCGCTGTTCAAACGTGTTGGTCGATACCTCCTGGATACACATGAACGACACGATTGAAATGGTGATTCGGGATTTCGGCGAAGATCGGCTGGTCTTCGGCATTGGCACGAAATCCCAGTACGGCGCTGCCATTGCCGCCTTGGCGCACGCATGTATCACCGACGCACAGCGTGAGAAGATTGCGCACGGCAACCTCGAACGCATTCTTGGGCTTGCTCCGCTCACAAAGCACCTTGCGAATGCACCTAAGCTGCTGGAGCAGAAACCCGTCTGGAGGCATTTTCGCGAGGGGAAGAGCATCAAGGAACTCGTGTCCGGTGAAATCGTCGACATCCACGCTCACACCGGTTCGTTCACGGGCGGGTGGTGCATTCCAAACTACTCCGCGACGCTTCCAGAGCAATTCTGCCATTTCGTGGAATTCATGGATCGCCATGGAGTAACTCGCATCATCGATGCCAACGCCCGAGGGCTCTTCGGCGACTCCGTGCGCTGGAACCGCGAGGCCGAAAAATGCGCCGCCGCCCACCCCGGGCGTTTCAGCGGGTGGGTCAGTTTCAATGTCCACTACGCGAATACCTTCTCTGAGGCAATTCTCGACGACTTCTTCAGCCGTGGATACTTCGCCGGCATCAAGCTGCTGCCCTCGTATCAAGGCGTTCCCGTGACCGATCCGAGATATCAGATTGTCTGGGAGTATGCAGAAAAGCATCGTCTCCCTGTCCTTTGCCATACTTGGGGCGACCGCTATGACGCGCCGCGGCTCTTCCGCGATATCGTCGCCAAATATCCCAACATGCGCCTCGTCATCGGACACTCCGGCGGCGGGGGTGTCCAAGACCGGCTGGACGCGGAGGAACTCGTGCGCCAGAATCCCAATGTCTATCTGGACTCGTGCGCCATTTTCTGCTGTCCGCGCCCCTGGCAGGAGGCAATCCGGCAGTTGGGCAACACGCGTTTTCTCTTCGGTTCCGATGCCGGCGGTCACAATGAGGCCTACGAACTTGGGAATGTCCTTTCCCTTCCGTTGCCCGATGCGGATCTGCTGCCCATTCTCGGCGAAAACTGGCGGAGAATCCAGACCGAGGTCCTCCGATAGTGTGGGGCGGAATGCCGTAGAAAATACTGCGAAAGGCGAATATTATGCCCTGTCAAGGCTTGCAATTTCGGTTTTCGGGTGTAAAGTACATCAATTTCCAAAATCCAGGCGTGGTAGCCAAGTGGTAAGGCGAAGGTCTGCAAAACCTTTATTCATCGGTCCGAATCCGATCCACGCCTCCAGTTTTCCTGGGTAGGCCGACACAGCATTGGTTTGATTTGCTGTTTCCCTTCGGCCGTTATTCATATATGGTCCTTTCCCTTGATGTTTACTGAATCTGCGCATCGCTGAATTATCAGTGTCTGCTGCATATCATTATGGCAAAAAAGCGCATTAGCTACGAAGAAGATTTCGATGAAGATGACGAGTTGTTACTTGACCGCAAGGCCAAGCGTCGTCTTCGCCAGCAGCAGCAACAGCAGCAGGCGGCCGAAAACCAGCAGGAAGAACAGCAGGCGTCCGATGATCCGATGACGGCGGTAATTGCGTTATGTCAGGAGAACCGTTGGCGTGAAGCAGTGCTGGCCTGTTATTCCGCAATTGAGCATTACCTGGTGGAGGACAAGGCGATGCAGGCGGAACAAATTCGGATGGCTATGCAGAAAATTGACCGGTCACTGCGTCGGCAGATGATTTTAGCCTTTATCAACGAAGCCCAAAAAATGCTCAACAAGGAGTGATTCCTGGATGCTTGGCAACAACGAGAAAATCCAGGGTGTGAACATCCCTGACCTCTTTGCCCAGATGGTCGGAGAACTGCCGTGGCGTACCCTAAGTCGGTATGTCAATGACAATGCGCAGCTGCTCAAGATTTGCACCCTCGGCGGACATCGAATCGACCCTAACCAGCGTGCGAGAATTGAAAAGCTGGTTCTCAATGAGGCCAAGAAAAATGACTTTGCCGAGACCGTGACCCAGCCGCTCTTTGGCGTGTGGTATCCCGTCCACGAACAATTGCATCAGCAATTGGAGGATTATTTCCATTCGGACGAATACAAGACGTATCGCAGCGAGCACAAGCTCACCGAAGAGGACTATGTTCTTTCCGATGAGAAGTTCGATGCCTTTTACGACTTGAAGGAAAACAAGGCATGGCGGTTGCTGCTGGCCTTTGCGCCCTTGAAATTCACTGCTGAGCAGGCCGAGAAGATCCTGAATAGCCAGGAGGGCGCTGCTGAACTCCAGGAAAAACTGACGGCTCTGGAAGAGCAGTTGGCGGCCGCGACCAAGAAGGCTGCGGATGCTGTGACGGAAGTCGAGCGTGCCCGTGCGCAGGCGCAGGCCAGTGCCTCCGAGGTCCAAGAACTCAAGAAGCAGCAGCGTAACCTGAAGGGCGAGCTGGATGCCGCAAATCAGAAATTTGCCAGTGCCAGTGCCGAGACAAAGCGGCTTGCCGCGAAATTGGCAGAGGTCAACGAGGCGGCCAAGAAGCGCGAACAGGAAATCAGCGAGAATTCAGATCGCGCTGTCGTGCGTCTGCAAGCCGACCTGGAACGCATCAAGACCGAATTGAACAACTGGCAGAACAAATACCAGGAGCAGTTGCTGGCGAACCGCCAGATTGTGTCGGATGCCAAGCAAGTGGACAGCAAGGCCGAGATCGCCAACGCCGATAAGCAAAAGGCGATTGACGAACTGCGTGGCTATCAGAAATTCGTGGATTTGCTGCTTGACCGGATTGACTGGCGTAGCCTGGGTTCCCAGCTCAAGCTCACCAACCCCACCATGAAACTGGGCTTTGGACGCATCATCAAGAAGATCAACTATGATCGGGATGCCACGGGGACGCTGGAGGAGACTCTGCCAAAGTTCTGGGGCGACTTCACGGCGCGCGAGACCGAGCTGATCAACAAGATTGCGAATTCCAGCACGTTGGAAGTTCGCCAGGGCGACATGGAGGGCTTCTGGAACGAAGTCAAGGACAGCTTCGAGAGCGTTCAAGGATCACTTGAGGCACGGCTCTTCATGCTGGCATTCATCCGCGAGCTGCTTTTCTCTATCTACACGCCAGAACAACTTCAGACACCCACGATCCCCAAAGCCAAATAATGCATTTCGAGGCGGCGGGTGCCGCGGCATAATGGTGAGTTGTCACAACGCCCTTCCTTTTAAAAGGGGAGGGCGTTGTTTTTTTGCGAGTTATATTGTTAACCGGCCGTGAGCCAATTGCATATCTTGAGAATTTATCCGTAACTTTTAGCCATTAGGGTATGTAAAAGCATTTTTGAGCACAAATTATGGGATTCATACATTCACTAATTTAGGGTATGTATTTCCCTGTTTTCAAGTTAACACATTCCCTAAACCTTAAAGTTACGGCTAAGATGGTATTTGAACGTTGAAGATAAATCAAAGCCCCGCCGGATTAATAAACCACGGCGGGGCTTTTTGTCGATTCGAGCCGGAATATCCGTTTTTATCAGCCGAAGTTGTAGCGCAGTCCAGC